>CAYYRY010000110.1:3282-6254 GCA_964474245.1 uncultured Ruminococcus sp.
GTGAGGTGGATGTGACGCTTTGCGGCGATAACGCCTACGGGGATCTCAACCTCGCCTGCGGGGCCTACGAGCTTGCAGGCACCGGAGCCGTCGATGTCACCGGACTCACGTACGGGAGCTGTAACGCCGATGGTACGTGCGTCTGTGAGGGATACCTCAACCTGTGTTGCGGGACGTGCGGGACCGAGGATGATTACGCCCGGGATGGACTTCTTGGGACCTACGAGAGTAACTCTCTCCTCGCAAGCGAACTGACCGGGCTGGGAAAGAGGCTTCTTCTCTGTGAGAGTTGCGCCCTTACCGAACAGAGTTTCGATATCCTCTGCGCTGAGGTGTACGTGGCGTGCGGATGTTTCAACAAGTACTTTTGCCATTTTTGTATGTTTCCTTTCATATGTATGAAAATTTTGCCGTAGCTTATCATTATAATTATACTCTCCCGTACCCGCTTTGTCAAGAGGGCGATGGGGAGTTATGAGTTATGAACGGCTTCGCCGTGTTATGAGTTCGCTTTCGCGAACACTGATTTAAAGAAGATTTTCGCTGCGGCGAAAATCGGGCGTAAACGTTCTCGCAAAGCGAGAACTCTCGCCTTGCCTAAAGGCGATCATAACTCAAAAAACAGCGGCTTGCCGCAAAACAAGTCGCTGTTCGTTTCGTCTTAATACTTCATCAAAGCTCGTCGGTATCGAAAAGCTCGTCGCTGTCGCAGAAGGAAACCTCTGGCTCGAAGTTTACTGCTTCGCCGCCGAAGTTATCGTACACGTTGCCTGTGTTGCATTCAAAGGAGATCTTGAAGAACTTCTTGAATACGTTGTAAAGTGTGATCACTACAGCGCTGACGGTAACTATTGCTCCTACGATAATAAACAGAGTTTTCAGCCAATCTGCACATTTCTTGTTTGTGTTATTTTCCACGGTATATTCTCCTTTCGCCGCATATGCGGAATAAGATCACTTAATCAGAGTTTTCTCTTATATAATAATAGTATACCACATATTTCGGATTTTGCAACAATTATTTTGTAAAGTTAGTATGTATTTTTGTTTTTTTCTCTTACAGGTCTCTGTAGGGGGATGCGGCGAATACTTCCGCTTCTATGCCGAGGGAACGCACGTATTCTGCCATTCTTTCGCACACGGGGACTTCGGTATGGTAGTGGCCTGCTTCGATAATGCATAGTCCCGCTTCTGCGGCGGATTCTGCGGTGTTATAGCCCACTTCTCCCGTAACGAACACGTCTGCACCCGAGACAAGGGCGGGGATGATAAAGTCTTTTCCCGAGCCGCCGAGAACTGCTACTTTTTTTACCTCTCCGTCGCCGTACACGCGGATGCTGTCACAGCCGAGCTTCACCTTCAGCTTCAGGGCAAAGTCGCGGACGCTCACGGGAGAGTCAAGCTCGCCGAGTCTGCCGAGGGTGGGGTCATCTTCGTCACCGAAGGTGCCCGCGGGGTGCGCTCCCGTGAGAGCAAGGAGCACGTCGTTCACGCCGCCTACTGCGGCATCAAGTCTCGTATGGAGGGAGACCACGGCAACATTTTCAGCCAGGGCGGTAAGCACACGGTTTGACACGGTATCCTCTCCGGTGAGGCGTTTCATTCCTTTGAAAATGAGGGGATGGTGGGTGAGGAGCACGTCGAACTTCCCTTCCGCGGCGCGCCTGATGGCGTCTGCGGTGGGGTCCAGGGCGACGAGGACTTTTTTCACCTCGTCCGTAACGGGTGGCTTTACCATTACGCCATCGTTATCCCATACGGCGGAGCCGCTTTTGGGTGCGAGGGATTCGAGAGATGCGTAAAAATCGTTAAACTTCATTTTAATCTCCATTCAGCCTGCGGCTGTACAAAAATAGTATGAACAAACGCGGTCCGCGAAGCGGAGAGAAATCTACGCGCTTGATTTTTCAGCGTTTGTTTAACGCACTTGACGAAGGCAAGTGCCTTAAACAGTTTTTCTTTATCCATATAATTCGTGCGCTTGAGTGATGTTTTGGCTGTGGAATATCGTGCAGTCTCCTCATCCACCGCCGGCGCGGTCCCCCTTCTCTCACAGGAGAAGGCTTTTTGCAGGCGGCATATACACGGCAAACTTTACTCGTTGCCGTCCGAGAGCTTATAGCCTCTGAGTGCGGCGATCTCCGACAGCTCACGGAGCATTTCCTCTTCTCTTGCCACGGGGAGACCGCCTTCCCTTCTGCCTCGGATCTTGCGTCTGAGCTTTTTGGCGGTGGATTCCAAAAATCCGTTCACCAGCGGGTCAGCCTCGTCATCCACCACGTCACCCACGAGAAGTCTTACGTCGGGTACTTCACGGCGGACACCGTCGTACTCACAAACGATACAGGTATAATACTTGTCAGCGGCACGGCAGAGCTTTTCGCAGATGGTAGCGTAACCCATTTCGGCAAGGTAACCGCGAAGCTCCTGAAGGGAGCTCATAGGCTGAAGGATCAGTCTGACGCCGGGGATACGGGTATATTCGGCTTTATCGATTATCTCTGCGATAAGCTCACCTCCCATACCGGCGACGATGATATCGGTGACGTCATATCTTTCGGGATGGACATCTGCGATACCGTTGCCGAGGCAGAAGTTGATCTTTTCGAAGACACCGAAGCGTTGTGCATTGGCGCAGGCATTGGTAAGCGGCTGTCGGTTTACGTCAGAAGCCACAGCGCGGCGGCAGATACCGCTTTTTATAAGATAAATGGGCACGTATGCATGATCTGTTCCCACATCAAGGGGAACTCCGCCTTCTCTTACCATTGAAGCGATAAGAAGCAGTCGGTCATCAAGCACCGGCAGCATGATTTTCTTTGCCATAGGTTTACACTCCGTTATGTTGTAATGTTTATTTCTTTAATATAATGTTTTGCTCTCTTTGAGTTTACGTTTCGCTTTCTTTGGGTTTGCGTTTTGCCTCAGACCTACGTAGGAACCATCTCAGACGCCGAAGTTTCCTCGCTCGG
>CAYYRY010000111.1:0-6234 GCA_964474245.1 uncultured Ruminococcus sp.
GCAGCAAACGCCAAGTATTGCTGTCTGAGGAGGATTGATGACGGGAGTGAAGCTCTCAACACCCATGGAACCGAGATTGGAAACGGTGAAGCTTCCGCCGCTCATGTCGTCGGGAGAAAGTGTACCCTCTCTTGCGCTTCCTGCAAGAGCCTTTGTCTTCTGAGAGATCTCAGCGAGAGAAAGTGTATCGGAGCCGAAGATAACGGGAACGAGAAGTCCGCGGTCGGTGTCAACTGCCATACCGATATTTGCGTGAGCAAACTTACGGAAGGTGTTGTCTACAACGTTTGCGTTGATCTCGGGGTAGTTAGGAAGTACGCGGGAAACTGCGTAAAGTACCATATCGTTGATGGTGACCTTGGAGAGTCCCATTGCCTCGCCCTTCTCCTTGAGAAGCTTTCTGTAAGCAAGAAGGCTTGTAGCATCGAAGGAGGAGTTGAGAGTAAGCTGTGCCATCTCTGAGAGAGAAGAATGCATAGCCTTTGCAATAACCTTGCGAACGTTGCTGAAGGGAGTTTCTGTGTACGCACGGAAGTCGTCTGCGGGAGCTGCTGCTACGGGTGCTGCTGCGGGAGCCGCTGCTTCTACAGTCTCCTCTACTGCAGTGATCTTACCTGCAAGGAAGTCTTCAACTGACGCTGTGGTAGCAACGTAGCCTGCGTCAAGTGCCGCGTTGATGTCGCGCTCGATAATTCTTCCGTGAGGGCCTGTGGGAGCAACCTTGGTCATATCTACGCCTGTCTTAAGCGCAAGGTTCTTTGCTCTGGGAGAAATGCGGATAATATCGCCCTCGCTCTTTGTTACTGCGGGAGCATCAGCTTTTACCTCGGGAGTCTTTTCTTCAACTTCTGCGGGAGCTGCTTCCTCTTCAGCTGCAGGAGCACCGCCTGCTTCGGCGATAAGTGCGGAGACGTCCTCACCTGCAGTACCAATGATACATACGGGCTTAAGGCAGTCAACCACGTCACCCTCCTCTGCGAAAGAATGGAGGATCACACCGGAGAACTGAGAAGGCTCGTCAAAGGCGGACTTGTCTGTCTCATAAGAGAACAGAATATCGCCCTCGTTAATCTCATCTCCGACTTTCTTGTGCCAAGTTGTAATGATACAACTTTCAACACTCTGTCCCTGACGGGGCATAATGACAAAATTAGCCATGGTTATATCCTTTCATAAATATAATTACAAATTTTTAATGGGTTATCACTCTGCAACAATAAGCTGAACACCGTCGAGAGCAAGACTTTTCCTGAGATCCTGTGGAAAACTGCTGTCCGTTATGATAACGTCCGCATCCTGCGGTGTACAGAAGGTGTACGGCAGGGACTTGTTGCACTTTGTCGAATCCATGAGCATGATAACCACCCTCGCCTTTTTGACAACGATACGTTTCAGCTCACATTCATTGAAGCTTGCCACCGTAAAACCGCCGTCAAGACTGAACCCCGTAGGGGTCATAAACGCAATATCGATATTGATATCGCTGAGGAATCTCGATGCCTGAAGTCCTGTTACGGTCAGGTTATCTCCTTCGATCCTGCCGCCCACGATATTCACCGATGACGAAACGTTTTTACACAGCTCAAGAGCAACTCTCGGGTCTGTGGTGGTAAACGAATAACGTCTGTCGGGGATGAATTCCGTGAATGTGCGCATGGTCGTACCCGAATCGATGAAGATGGATCTGCCGGTCTCAAGGAATTCCGCCGCCGGAGCCGCTATTCTGCGCTTGGCGGACAGATTGACGATCTGCCCATCGGGGTAGTTAGTCTCAACCCTGCCCGAGATGAAGCTCATACTTCGGCAGCCGCCCCTGACCTTTATGGCAACACCCTCACTCTCCAGGTGTTCAATGTCACGCCGCAGGGTCATTTCCGACACGTCGGGAAACATTTCGCGCAACTCTTCAAGAGATACAAACGGCTTTGACTCAAGCAAAATTTTCACAGCTTCTCTGCGTTTTTTATGCAAAACCTCACCGTCCTTCTACGCATAATTCGAGTTATACTCATGTTAATATTTTACACCAAAGGTGTTAATTTGTCAATGACATATGTTAATTTGTATGTGATTTTAACAAAGTTTCCCGAGAAAAAATTTTTTTGCAAATTTTATCATACCTATTGACATATGCTTCCTGCCATGTTATGATATAGGTGTTATAGGGGGGGTATAACACCTATATCGACAAATTTCGGAAAGGAGTGACAGATCGAATATGTTCCAAATTGACGTCATGTCAAGAATCCCGATTTACGAGCAGCTCATCGAGCAGGTGGAAAAGTTTATTCTCACGGGAACGGTTTCTCCCGGTGAACAGATACCTTCGGTCAGAAGCCTGTCCGTCGAGCTGTCCATAAACCCGGTAACGATCCTCAAGGCGTACAATGAGCTCAGCGCCCGCGGACTTATACACTCCGTCCCCGGCAGAGGATATTTCGTATGTACTGACGCAAGAGACGTGCTGTCCGAAAATAAGCGAGACCTCCTTGAGAAGCTTTACGAGATGGCAAGCGAGCTTGCCTTAGCCGGAATATCCAAGGCAGAGCTTTATGAGGTCATCGACACGGCATACAATGCTGACGGTGATAAGCGTAAATAAAGCAATCTAAAATTTCGTGAAAGGAAAACCACATAATGATAAAAGCTGAAAATCTGACTAAATATTTTGGTGATTTCTGTGCCCTTGACAACATTTCCTGTACCATAAACGACGGATGCATATACGGTATGGTCGGTTCAAACGGCGCAGGTAAGTCAACGTTTCTCCGTATTCTGACGGGTGTTTATAAGCAGGACTCAGGAAGTGCCACCATAAACGGTAAGCCGATCTGGGATAACCCTGCGGTCAAATCGAAGATCGCATACGTTCCCGACGAACTGTTCTTCCTCCCGGGCGCCAGCATGAACCGCATGGCTGACCTGTATAACAGTACCTTCGACACCTTCGACAACGAAAGATTCATGAGCCTCACAAAGAAATTCGGTCTTGACCCCAAGAAGCCCGTGGGCACCTTCTCCAAGGGTATGAAGCGTCAGGCAGCGACGATCCTCGCCCTCGCCACCCGCCCCGATTTCATCTTCTTCGACGAAACCTTCGACGGACTTGATCCCATTATGCGTAACTACGTAAAGTCCATTATCTGCGAGGACGTCATCGACCGCGGCTCATCCGCCATCATCACATCCCACTCTCTCCGCGAGCTTGAGGATACCTGTGATCAGCTCGCTCTTCTCCATCGCGGCGGACTCGTCCTGCAAAGCGATATCCAAAACCTCAAAACCGCGCAGTTCAAGATTCAGATTGCCTTTTCAGAGGATTACTCCTCCGAGAAATTCGAGAACATCGACGGCATGAAGATACTTCACTTCCAGAAGCACGGAAGCGTTGCCAATATGATAGTCAAGGGAGACCGCGACCACGTTTCGGGTATCCTCCACACCATGAATCCCCTTATCCTTGATATTCTCCCCCTCACTCTTGAAGAGGTGTTCACGTACGAAATGGAAGCACTCGGCTATAAGTTCGAGCTTAACTGAAGCAGATTGGAGTTCAAAGTCTGAAAATTCCGTGAGCTGAAAGCATTCGTCAGCTTTTTTCAGACCCAAGTCTGTGCTTTGCCGACGAAAGCCGGCGTCATTTCACCCATCCGCAAGGATGAGTGGAAATATCAAAAATCAAAGAAAGGCATTGACATAAAATGAAACGCAAAGATTTTTTTAACATAGGTATGTACCTTGAGGGTCTTCGCAGATTGAGACTTCCCGGAATAATCTTCTTCGTTATCCTCACTCTTGAGTCGATCCTCTTCCCTCTCATTTACGTGGTAGAAGAGTATTCCCGACGTGCAGAGATTATTCCTGACGTCCCGGGCAACAGCTACACCCACACCCCCATGTCGGTGGAGATACTTGAGGTCCACCCCCTCATGGTAATTTCCTTTTTCATCATCGTCCCGGCACTGACGTGGAGCATCTTCTCCTTCCTCAACAAGAGAAACTCCTCTGACTTCTATCACTCACTCCCCCACTCGAGATTGTCCATCTACCTCAGCACCACGGCATCCCTCATCACATGGGTGCTCGGACTAATCCTTATCCCCGCAGGCATCTCCCGTCTGTTCATTTCCTTCTTCCCCGACGTTTTCAGCGTAGTCCCCGGCTCATACCTCAGTATGATCTTCGGATGTGTATCAGCTTCCTTCTTCGTCATGGGCGTTATCGTATGTGCCATGTGTATCACAGGTACGGTGTTCACCAACATAATCGTCACCGGTCTTCTGATGTTCTTCCCCAGATACGTCGCCCTGTTTATGACAAACGGCGTTGCCGCAGCTTACCCCCTCATCCCCGAGGCATACGTTTCAAAGATACTTTCCGCTGACATCAACATCATAACTGGTCTCGTTATGGACGGTATGTTCGGATACGGAGAGTTCGATTGCATCACGAACACAGTGTCGCAGATCTACACCCTTTGTGCAGGTATCTTCTATCTGGCACTCGGCGCAGTTCTTTTCTACCGCAGAAAGAGCGAAAGCGCCGACAGAAGCGCACCCAGCTCCTTTATGCAAAGCATATACCGCATAGCCATTACCATGTGCATATGCGTCCCCCTTTGCTTCGTCCTCTTCGTCGAAGGCGACAACTTCTCCTTTGAAGATTTCTTCCTGCTCTTCATTTTCTACGTGGGTGCCGTACTCGTATACTTCATTTACGAGCTTATCACCACCCGTAAGTGGAAGAATCTTTTAAAAGCACTCCCCGGTCTTGCCATCGTAGCCATTCTCAACGTGGCACTGGTGCTTTCCATGGCAGCTATCACCGCTGCAGAAAAGACCTTCACACCTGATCCCGGCGAAATCGAGTATATCCAGATAGTGGATGAGTCTCCGAGAAATTACACCTATCAGACGATTTTCGAATATGCTCAGAACGAGTCCTCCAAGGTAAAGATCACCGATCCCAAGGCTATAGAGATAGTGTCGGAGTCCTTAAAGAGTACGACGGAGTATTTTGAAGAGCACGACACCATCGGCAACGTATACTACGGCCCCTCAGGTGCAATTGCCGCTGAAACGTACACCTTCAAGATCAAAACTCCCGCGAACACGGAATACCGCAATATCAGAATTAAAGCCTCCGATTTTGAGGTGATCACCTCTGCTCTGGCGGCATCCGACGATTATGCGGCGTCATGGCTCCTTCTCCCCGAGGCACAGAAGGGAACAATATCAGCAGAACTTCCCTCCTATGTTACTATTGAAACTGAGGATGAAGAAAAGCTGTTTGAGCTTCTCAAAAACGAGGTTAAGTCCCTTGATTTTGACGTGTGGTACAATTTCCTCACATCAAACGACATCTACGGCACCTTCGCCTCTGTCACTTACACCACAAACGGCGTAACGGTGATGGTACCCATTTCAGCGAAGCTCATGCCCAGTACCTCTGCTTTCTGCTTAGAAAAGGTATCCGAATATAAGAAGATGTGCGAAAACGGAGACGTACCGAATTTCGATGAGCTTATAAAGAAGGACACCGTAAATATCAGCAGTATTAATCTCTACTACATGAACGACGGCGGAGAATACAGGAACTCCTACGTCAACGAGTACATGATAAGAGAAAACGACGACCTGCCCCTTCTCAGCGAATGCACCGCAGACGGAGACATAGGGCTAGGTGACAGCTTCTTTGTAATTGAGCTTTATGAAATCCTGAAGAGTGAGACAGACTCCAAAGGCTTTGAATACTACAGCGAAACTCAAGGCTACACGGTGATAATGAAAGCCACTGACGACGTCTTTGACGTGCTCTCGGATTACGTTTCTGAAGAATCGGAAGAGTATTACTACAAATACGTGGACTGATCTCCCGCACACAAATTTAATGGGCTGTCGTAAGTATGTTACGTACTTGCGACAGCCCATTTTTTAACTGAGTGACCATGAATCGGTGAAACTATATCGGTAATATTCGATCTGAACTCGTCGGTACGGTAAAGATGTCAGAGAGAATAATCTGCGAGATGATGGGACTGCGATAACAAAATTCAATATTTGCTGTTGAACTTTACGAAGAATTAGTGTATAATAAATACAGCAGATATTTAAAAGGAGTTTTACGATGCCTAATATTAAGCCTGTATCCGATCTTCGTAACTACAACGAGGTACTACGCGGTGTTTCCGTAGGAGAGCCGGTTTTTCTGACTAAAAACGGCAGAGGAAGATAT
>CAYYRY010000112.1:0-6233 GCA_964474245.1 uncultured Ruminococcus sp.
CGCCTTTCGCCCTGTCTCTCAACGTACAGACGCTCACGTATCTTGGGCAGGTCATCCTTTTTAAACTTTACGTCTACAACGGGACCGGTTATCTGCACGATAAGGCCCGTTTTCAATTCCATCCTGTTATTATTCATTGAGATCATCTCCAATGGCATACTTCTTCCGCTTCTTTTTTAAAGCCTTGACGCCTGCCGTAATTTCGATCATTTCTCCGGTGATCGCAGCCTGTCGAACCTTGTTATACTGTACCTTCAGACTCCTCAGCATTTCTTCAGCATTATCGCTTGCACTCTTCATGGCGATCATTCTTGCCTGCTGCTCGCTGCAAAAGCTCTCTGCAAGACATCCGTATATAAATCCCATGAGATAGCTGGGCACGATTCCGTCAAGCACCACATCGGGACTTGGCAAAAACTCTTTTTGTCCCTGATCCAAAGGCGTATCAGGTGTACTGAAGTGCGTCTTTGAAAGGGGGAGAAGTGTTACCTTCTTACATTCACCGGGCTTTGTACCGATATAGTCCGTATATATAATGTTGATCTCATCAAGCTTCTTTTCATCATAATACTCAAGAAGCTCGGCACAGATGCTCCTTGCATCTGTTATCTGCGGTTTATCGGCAAAATATCTGAAGTCCTCCACAAAGGGGAGCTTCTTGCTGAGAAAATACTGTCTGCCGTATTCCCCGATAATAAACACCGTAGTCTTCGGGTGTCGGCTCATATATTCCTCGCACACCTTGATCGCCTCAGTGTTATAGGCACCTGCCAAACCTTTATTGGAGGTGATCAGCAGAATACCGTGATTCATATGAGGAATATCCTCAGGTAGTGTCACCTTGAAATATCTGTTGCTCGTCTCGGGAATATAGTAAAAAAGCTCACCTATCTTTTCTCCGAGAGCATTAAAATAAGGGGTCGTCTTTTCAAGCTCCACTATTGCTCTGCGCATTTTCGCAGAGGATATCATATACATGGCATCCGTGATCTTTTTAGTATCACGTATACCGTTGATCCTTCCTTTAATTTCGGCAGCGCTTACCATTGCGACCTCCTTTCTTTGTCATCTTGCCGTCACGCACGGCTTGCCAAAAATTTTTTTGCCGTCTCCACTATCTCGCCGCGAAGCTTATCGGAATAAGTCTTGCGATGCTCAATAGCATGGCAGATAGCACTGCCTGTCAGTTCAAAATAGTCGAGCAGCTCTGCCTGTACGGTCTTGATCTCCTTCACGGGAATGTCCACAAAAAGCTTAGCCTGTACACAAATGAGAGTTATAACCTGCCTGTGAAGGCTCATTGGGGAATTGTTTGACTGACGAAGAAGCTGCATCAGACCTGCACCGTATTTAAGCTGACGTGCCGTACCCGCATCAAGATCTCCGCCAAACTGGGAGAACGCCTGCATCTCTCTGTACTGAGCAAGATCAAGACGCACGCTTCCGACTGATTTCTTCATCACGTTGGTCTGAGCCGCACCGCCCACACGGGATACTGAAAGACCCACGTTGATTGCAGGGCGCTGTCCTGCGAAGAACAGCTCACTTTCGAGGAATATCTGACCGTCTGTAATAGAAATAATGTTTGTGGGAATATATGCGGAAACGTCTCCCGCCTGAGTCTCTACTATGGGGAGCGCCGTCATGCTTCCTCCACTCATTTCATCGGAAAGCTGAGCAGAACGCTCAAGAAGTCTTGAATGGAGATAGAATACGTCACCGGGATATGCTTCACGTCCGGGAGAACGCTCAAGCAGAAGGCTGAGGGTACGGTATGCCACAGCGTGCTTTGACAGATCATCGTAGATGATGAGCACGTCTCTGCCGTGATACATGAAATATTCGGCAACGGCACATCCTGCATAGGGAGCTATATATTGAAGGGATGCGGTGTCGGATGCAGGGGATGACACAACTACCGTGTAGTCCATGGCACCGTGCTTTTTGAGGGTGGAAACCACCTTGGCAATGGAGCTTGCCTTCTGACCGATGGCAACGTATACGCACACTACGTCCTTGCCCTTCTGATTGATAATGGTATCTGTCGCCACCGTGGTCTTACCGGTCTGTCTGTCACCGATTATAAGCTCACGCTGTCCGCGTCCGATGGGGAACATGGAATCAATGGCAAGAATTCCCGTTTCAAGGGGACGGCATACGGACTTACGCTCGATAATACCGGGGGCGGGACGCTCAATGGGAAAATATTCCTTTGCCTTGATGGCGCCTCCGTCGTCCACGGGCTTCCCGAGTGGGTCGATTATTCGTCCGAGAATTCTCGTACTGATGGGAATACCTGCGGTACGCTGTGTTCTTACGACGCGGCTTCCCTCGTATATCTCCGAGTCGTCTCCGAAGAGAACGACACCGTTAGTTCCGTCGGAACGGATATCCTGCACCATTCCCTTAACGCCACAGTCAAACAGAACGATCTCGCCGTACTCCACCTCGTGGAGTCCTTCAATAAAAGCGATACCGTCACCTACCGTGGTAACAAAGCCCACCTGCTGATGCCCTGCGTGAAGCTCAAAATTATCAATATCCTCCTTAAGGAGGGAGATTATCTTATCGGGAGAATATTCCTTTTTCAGAGCCTGAAAGGACTTTCTGAGCTGACGTATTCTTCCGAGGGTACTCCAGTCATAGTTTTCGTCTCCCACAAATATGCGGAAGCCTCCCACAACGGAGGGGTCCTTTTCAATTACGAAATCCACGTCATCTGCGGAATACTCAGCCATAAAGAACGTCTTCATTCTCTCAAGCTGTTCATCCGTGGGAGGGGTGATGCACTGGATCTCGACCTTCAGCGTATTGACGCTTGTCTCAAGAGCATCGTCAAAATTATTTTTTATCATGCTTTGCCCTCTCTGCAGCTATCTTTTCATCTGCAAGACGAAGGAATTCGTCATACAGACCGCTGTTACGCTCGGGAGTTACGGTATCGCTGAGGAGCTTCTGTGTAGCTGTGAGAACAAGCTCACCGATCTCCGTCTGAACGGACTCCATAATATGCTCCTTGCGGTCCTCTGCCTCTTCTTCGGCGGCACGAATAATGGCATCTGCCTTCTCCTTAGCCTCCTTTATGTACTGAGATGACGTGTCTGCCCATTCCTTTGCCGCTGTCTTTCTCTTTTCGGCAATCTCACCTTCGGCAGCACTCAACTTTTCTTCATACTCAGCGCGAAGTCTTGCATTTTCTTCTGCATCGTCGGAATTTTTCTTTTCCGCATCGGCAAACTGAAGTCTGCGCTTCTCAAGGAAGTCACATACAGGCTTATACAGAAGAAGATACAGACCGCCCGCAAGGATCACAAAGTTAAGCAGATGTAACAGTACCTGCAAAAAATCAATGTTAAGCGGAATATTCATTCTAATGACCTTACCTTTCTTTGATATGCGTAAAGCCTTCATCACCTCGGATAAAAGCCAAACCGCAAGCTATGCCTGAAAACGCGAATTGAATTCATAACAGGCTTGCAGACGGAAACCTCTTACAGAACGAATATAATAAGGATGGCAACGATGAGGGCGTAAATGATGGCTGTCTCGATAAATACAAGACCGAGCATCATTGCACCGTTGATCTTGGATGCCGCCTCAGGCTGACGTGCCATACCTTCTGCACTCTTTGCAATTGCCCAAGCCATACCGATGGCACCTGCAGAGCCTACGATACCTACGATAAGCGCCGCTGAAATCGCCTTGGAGGAAGTAGCGTTATCTTCCTTATCTTCAGCTTCGCTCTCTACCACCTGAGTGTCCTCGGCAGGAGTCTCGTCGGCTGCGCATACGTTAACGGTAACGACGCTCATAACTGTAAGTGTAAGGATAAGTGCAAGAATCATTGACAGTAAATTTCTCTTTTTCATAATAATCTCCGTTCTGCCGCCTCAGCGGCTGTTCAAATAATCATTAATTATTAATTTATTCCTTGATCTTTTTTCTTCTTTGCTTTTTTTCCTTGGGCGGTCTCGGCTCCACCGCTTCTCCGTAGAAGATGGAAACGAGAGTTGCAAGGACGTAGGTCTGTATTGCCGCATGGAGAAGTGTGAACATCACACCCACCACTACGGGAAGCACGAAGCTGAGAGCTACGTAGTAGTAAACAAGCTCCGTTACGAGAAGTCCGCTGAGAAGTGCTCCGAACAAACGGAAGCTCATGGATACGGGAAGGGAAAAATCCTTCAGCACGCCAAGAGCACCACGGACTCCGCCGCAAATAATACCCGCACCGAGTATCACACCGTAGGAGAGCACACCCATGGCAATAGCCGCATTTATATCGGATATGGGGGCGGGCAAGGAAACGGAAACTCCGTCCGTCGTCAGCCACTGCAAGCCGAACAGCTCAAACACGGTACTGAAGAAGATATATACGCCTGCACCGAATATGTATCCGCCCACAAACTTCGGCTTGTGATGGCTGTTCTTCTCAGCCATTCCGGAAAAGAATTCAACGAGCATCTCAAGGACACTCTGGAATTTTCCGGGGACGGTCTTGAATTTCGGGATAGCGAATATTCTGATGAGTGCCGCACCGACAAGGAGCATTGCTGTCACGACATACGCGGAGATGAGACCCGGATTGACTTCAAGCCCGAAGAGGGACATTTTATTGTGCTCGTGAAGAACGCCGTCTCTCATCAGCTCTTTGATGGTCTCATGCTTTTCCCCCGGTGGCATCAAAAGGATTATCCCCACCACAAGAACCGCAATGACGGCAAGCCAACAGATAAGAAACGTAACTCTTCCTTTTTTAGTCTTGTTTTTCAATAATGATCACTCCCTAATTGTCAAAAATCGCCGAGGCACGCTGGCGTGCTCTCGGCGCTATGTGCTTTATGCACACATTATACACCTAATTATTATCTTTTGCAATATATCTTTCACATTTTCTCAGTAATTTTCTGCATTTAGGCCTGCGATTTCCCATTACACATTTGATATCTCAAAAAAGAAGAGCTCTTCCTCGCCCACATTTAGGATTCGGTGTCCTCCTTCGGTGTTCAGACAGTTGACCGCACCGCATTGTGGCTCAACGCAAAGATAGCCCTCACTGCCGTTTCCGTTATAGAACACCCAATAGTCAAAGTTATCCGACACCACAAGCTTATATTTTCCTATCCACGCCACGTTTCCGCATGAGCTGTACGGCGCGCTTATCTCACGTCCGTCGGGTATGCACGAGGTGGAGATGTTCTTCTCAAACTCGTCAAGAGGGATGCACTTCCCCGTCGGGACATAGTTTTCGTCCCACTCATGTCTTTTCCCTACGGGCACAGCGAAGCTTTCGGGTTCTGCAAATGTCGAATGAAGTGCAAATGTGTACGGCATATTCCCGTCACCGTCGTTTTTAATTACGGCTTCCCGTCTGTAGGCATCCTCTGTCACCGTATCGGTAAAAGTAATAGTAAAGCTGAAGGGATGATGCTCTCCGTGGTTCACGATTCTGGACACAACACAGTTTCCGGTGACCTCCACCACTTCAAACTCGGAGCAATACAGACTTCCGTGAAGATTATTTCCCCTTTCAGGCTCATTCATGGGTATGTGTACTCTACACCTTCAAACTCAAATTTTGCGCCTTTTGTACGGTTTGCGGGCATTATCACGGGAATTCCGTACCAAAGTGGACTTTCGGCAAACGCAGAAATGTCGCCGGCCTCACGAAGAATCGCCTCGTCACCGTATCTGAGAGAATACGTGTTCATGCCATACTCCGGCACGAAGGATGCCGACCATTCACCTGAGCTAATACTTAATATTTTCACACCATATCTCCTCATCACATAAACTGTTCTGATATAATTCTGGTATAATTGTTTCACATAATACGTTAAAGTCAATAACCGCAAGGCTAAATACCTGTCGTACAAAGATATATTTTAATACCGAAAAGGTACTTGTTCTAATTTGTTTTGTATGCTATAATATACTCATTAAATATACTAAGTTAAGTTTTTTTGACTTAACGGAAGGAAAGCCGGAATTATATGAAGATCACATTTATGGGAGCAGGCAGTACGGTTTTTGCCCGTAACGTGATAGGCGACTGTATGTGCGTTGAAAGCCTCCGAGACAGCACCTTTGCCCTATACGATATTGATGCCGAGCGTCTTGAAGAAAGCCGCACTATCCTTGAAGCCATGCGTGAGGCCATGGGAGGATACGGTAAGATCGAGTGTTACCACGGCGTGGGAAACAGAAAGGACGCCCTCCGCGGAGCATCCTTC
>CAYYRY010000113.1:0-6169 GCA_964474245.1 uncultured Ruminococcus sp.
GACGTCCCATGGAGAGAGGAGTGGACGGCGGCAGTACTGCTGTGGAGAGAAGTGACCCGTCCACATTCAGCCTGTCGGATTTTCGAAGGATACGTGAGAATTACCGCAAGACGGGAAAAAGCGAAAAGTTCTGACGTGCCTGCGGAATGTGAGGTTGATTCTGAATTTACATTTTACAACAATATTTTTATACTAAACAGGAGGATAATTTATGTCTAATTCATTTACACAGGGAGTTACAGCAGGTACTCCCACAGTTAATCCGGTGGGTCTTACCACTAATACAGGGATATCTCCTTCAATGAAGACCTTTTACACAAAAGCTCTTCTTGAAAATGCGAGAGAGGATATTGTGTTCTCTCAGTTCGGTAAGAAGGAGCCTATGCATGGCGGTCGTATTGAATGGAGAAAGTTTAACACCTTTGCAAAGGCACTCACACCCCTTGAAGAGGGCGTTATTCCTACGGGTGAACAGTTTGGCGTAGATACCGTTGAGGCGTCTGCGACACAGCACGGCAGTTATACTGCGCTTTCCGACCGTGTTCAGCTGGAGTCATACGATGATTTTCTTTACGGTGCGACAGAAGAGATGGGTGCGGCTATGGCATCTACCTTTGATACTCTTACAAGAAACGCCATCGTGAGCGGCAACAGCGTTATGTACGCGCCAAAGATCGCGTCCGACGGTACTGAAACGGAGGTGACCTCCCGCAGTAGTATTACCGGTGAGTGTCTGATGACACCTAAACTTGTGAACCGCGCGGCTACTTGGCTTAAGAAGAACAAGGCGCCTAAGATCGACGGGTATTACGTTGCAATAATCCATCCGTCGGTGGCTCTTGATCTTCGTCAGTCCGAGGAGTGGAGACAGCTTCATCAGTACAGTGATACTGCACCAATTTTCAAGGGAGAGATCGGTACACTTCACGGTGTGAGATTTGTGGAGTCCACTGAGGCGAAGGTGTATTCCGGTGACAACGGATGTGTTTACGTTACCCTTTTCCTCGGTCGTGATGCGTTTGGTATTCTTGATATCGACGGTGAGGGACAGGAAATGATCATCAAAACGAGAAGTCAGGTTGGTGGTCCTCTTGAGCAGTTCGGCACTGTTGGATACAAGTTCTGCCACGGAGCTAAGATTCTTTATCAGGAGAGACTTCTTCGCGTGGAGTCCGGCTCCAGCCTTGGCGGAGAAGATTCTGAAAACTGACTTTTGTACTGATTCGAATCTGAGCGCTTAGACTCGGAGCGATTATGTGGGTGGGTACCGTTATGGTTTGGGTGGGAGATCAGAATGAAACGGAGGTGTTGTTTTGACGATAAATGAAGTGATCGCGCAGGTCGATCATTTGCTTGAAAATGAAATTCCTCATGAAGTCAAGATCGCTTGGCTGTCTGCACTTGATCATTTGCTGTATCTTGACGTGATTTTGACTCATGAAGGAGGGGGAGAAGTATCCTTTGAGCCGTATACTGCGTATGACGGTGAAAAGGCACTTCTTATTGGGCATCCTTATGACAATCTTATTTATCCCGAGTATTTGAAAATGAAGATAAACGGGGAGCTTTATGAGAGTGTAAGATACAACAATAATATGCTGGCATTTAACAGTGCACTGGCAGAGTGGAAGGCGTATTACAACAGAAATCACCTTCCGGTATACAGTCCTAACATGAATTACGGGAGGCCGTTATGAGATATCCTGAGTATTACGGGAAAAGTAAGACTACTTCATTTCAAAAGGGTTTTGGCGGACTGAATATGTCGCCGCGTATTTCCGAGGGGGAATTTGCATGGATGAATAATATGAGCAGTAAATCTTATCCTTTGCTTGCCCCGAGAGCGAGCAGGGGGGAGAACATCTGGGATGTAGAAGAGAGTGACGTTCTCGGATGCGCTCAAATATATACGCCGGATGAGGAGGCTATTGCGGTTGTTTATTCGGGGGTGACGGGTGACAGCCTGAGGTTATATAGCGTTGAAAGCGGTAAGGGTATTGCTGTGAGATATCTCGGAAGCTATTTTGGCAAGAGAAAATTTGTCAGGATGGGAGCAAGAACGGTTTTATTCCCCGACAAGATAAGTCTTGGTTGGTCGAGGGGCGAATTTACCATGGAGCCTCTTGAAAATGAACGGACGGTGAGTGACAGTATCCCGGAGTCCTTTGGAAAATGCGGATATTACATGACAGATATAACCTCGGTATCCGATGACGGTGACGATATGCTTCCTATTGATCTTGATACGTGGGACAGCAGTGAGCCGCCTCAATCGCCGGAAAACGGTCAGCTTTGGCTTGACAGGTCTGTAAGAGGGGCTGATCCTTATGGGTCTAACGTTGGATGTGTGCGATGCTATTCCGCTGTTGCAGGTCAGTGGGTCGATATGTATCCCACTTACGTTAAGATGCGTTATCCGGGGATAGGTAAGGGCTTCAAGGTCGGTGACATTGTAACTGTTACGGTTCCGGAAAACGCCGGACCCGTTCGTGCTTTGGAAGGGACGCGTACTGTTGAAGCCGCTGGAGAAGACTACGTTGTGTTGTGCGGTGTACTTGAATACTCAGAGGTAAACGTGGACATTCTGAATCCGAACCACGTGGGTATTACGCTGAAGAGGAACGTTCCCGATATGGACTACATTACTTCGGCGGGGAATCGTTTGTGGGGATGCAGGAGTGGCTTCGAGGACGGAGAATACATCAATGAGATATATGTGAGTGCATTGGGTGATGCATCCAATTGGCACCGATTTAACGGTACTGCCGCCGATTCCTATGCGGTGACGGTAGGTGAGCCGGGCCCTTTTACGGGTGCCGCTACATATATGGATACCCCGATATTCTTTAAAGAAAGATGTGCCGTTAAAGTTTTGGGCGGTGCGCCTGAGGATTATGAAACATTGACTGTCAAGCTTGACGGCGTTGAGACGGGTAGTGACGAGAGCATTGCTTACGTTGACGGTCTGCTTTTCTACAAATCTGTGCGGGGGATCATGGCATATGGCGGAAGTACGCCTATCCTTGTTTCCCGTGATATCAGGGGCGAGGAATACAGCCATGCGGCAGGAGGTGCTCTTGATGGGAAATACTATGTATCGATGAAGGACAGAGACGGCTGCTGTCATGTGTTCGTTTATGATACTTCCCTTGGAATATGGCACCGTGAGGATGATACCTGTGCAAGCAGCTTTTGTGAGACGGATCGGAAGCTGTTTATGTACGGAGATGACTTTATTGTGTCTGTAGAGGGTGAGGGCGAAAGTGCGTTTGAGTGGTGTGCTGAGACAGGAATGCTCGGACTTGACATTCCTGAGGGAAAATATATTTCTAAAATAAACATCCGTGCGGAGATTCCGGATGATGCTTATCTTGAGGCGGCGGTGGATTATGATTCCCGCGGTACTTTTGAGCACGTAAGGCGTTTTTCTGATTGCGGAACGGTGGCGCGTTTGTATTCTGTGATTCCGAGAAGATGTGATCACCTGAGACTGCGATTGTCCGGATGCGGCAAAGTGAAGGTGTATTCCCTGTCGTACAATACGGAAGCTTCTTCGGGATGAAATATTTGCCAATATAAAAATGATAAAAATGAATATTTATAACAAAGGAGAAATAATCATGTCAAAAAACAGTGAAAACAAGGTTGAGATTCGTCTTCCCAGAAGAGAGGGAACAGGAAAGAATCAGACGGAATTCTTTTCCGTCAACGGTAAGAACTATATCATAGAACGCGGAAAGACCGTTATGGTACCTGCTTTTGTTGCAGAGGTGATCTTTAACGGTGAGCTTGCAGAGGAGGCTGCTCTTGCATATGCTGAGACAAAGCTTCTTAAGGAGGCAAAGTAAGTTGATCTTCAACGGACCTGTCGCCTGTGTTGGGACGGTGGACAGATATGAGATTTCGCTTTAAAGCACCGCATGGAGTGGATCGTGGCAGAGCTTCGGAAGCATCTACTCTTGAAGAGGCATTGCGTGAGATAGCCGAGCTGAGACGGTGGCTCGCGGCGTTGACCGAACAGCTTGAATTTACCGTCGGAAAGGAGAATAGCTCACAAAGTGACAGTGAAAAAGAAAAAGGAAGATATTGAAAAGAATCGTTTTGAAGAGGCGGATTCTGAGGAGTACACTTACGTTCCGTCGGACACGGTTTTGTCGGCAAGGGATTACCTCAGGGATGTGAAGGATGCCGGCTATAACCGTAAATGGGCTAAGGCGTTGGATTCCTTGGTGGATGCATATATGTCCCGGGAGCCTTTCAGTTATGATGCGGACTCTGACATCCGGGTGAAACAGATGAGGAGTAACACCATGAGGGACGCAAGACTTGCCATGGAGGATGCGGAAGCGAGAGCTGCAGCTCTGTCCGGAGGATATGCCAATTCATATGCCGCCGGTGTAGGCAGTGCAGCGTACTCACGGGCTGTTGACAGCATAATGGATAAGGAGGCTGAGTATCTTGCCGAGGCATACGAAAGGTATAAGGCGGAGGGAGACGATGCAGAAAGGCGTATTGCTATGCTGTCCGAGCTTGACTCGGATGAATATGAGCGTTATGCTGATGAGTTGAGCCGTGCAGATGCGGCTTTTGCTGATGAGTATGACCGTGATTATGTTGCATGGCGAGACAGTGTGGCTGACAGCAAATATGCTTCTGAACGAGAGTATGAGGTGTACCGTGACAGTATAGCTGACGAAAGGTATTCCTCTGAGCGAGAGTATGAGGCTCACCGTGACAGCTTAACGGATGAAAGATATGAATCCGAGAGAGCGTATGATATGTACCGCGACAGCTTAGCTGATGAAAGATATGAGTCCGAGAGAGCGTATGATATGTATCGTGACAGTGTAACTGATGAAAGATATGGAGCAGAGCAGAGCTACAAGGCATGGCGTGACAGTGTTGAGGATGGCAGATATGCTTCTGAACGTGAGTATGAAAAACTGCGCGACGGTATAGAAGATGAGAAGGATACTGCGAAGCTTGAAGAGGATGCAAGGCAATTTAACGAAAAGCTCAGCTACGATGAGTTGAAGAAGGCATATGATGAACTTTTGGGAAAGCTTGAAGCGGCAGAAAAGGCGGAGTCTGAACGTTATGCAGAGGAAGAGAGACTTGGTGAATTGAAGCTTACACCTACCTACAGAAATGCTCTTGAAAGACTTAAATACTCTGAGGACAAGGCGGAGGCTCTCATGCTGATGTATGACAATAAGGAGTTCGGAGAGGGCGAAAAGGCACTTGAATACGTCCGATTGCTTTGCTCGGCATACGGTTTGTCCTTGGGTCAGGTGCTTAAGTGACAGCGGTGCTGTAGTCAGCGAAGTGAAAAACAAAGCATCTTGCGTTTGATGCGCAAGATGCTTTGAGGGATTCGTTTATCTGACGCCCAGCATAAGGTCGCCGTAGGTGGGATAGCACCAGTATTCTCTGCCGACGATCTTTTCGATCTCGTCAGCGGCAACACGTGCGCGCTTCATGGCGGGAAGCACATGATCACGGCAGAAGACGGCTCCCTCTTCGCTTGATTTGATCTTTGAGATGGAGTCGACCTTATCTGTGAGGATGATGCCTACCTCGTACAGCTCATCGGTGAGGTCTGACAGATTATAGAGGAGCTTTTCCTCCATGCAGATGGAAAGCCTCGGGGAAATATTTTTCTTTGCCGCGGCGCCGTCCGCCAATACCTTGGAATACTTGAGGGCGGCGGGGAGGATGTCGTGGTTTATCATGTCGGTCATGGTTGCGGCTTCGATCTGGATGATCTTTACATAGTTCTCAAGAATGATCTCACAACGGCTTGCAACTTCCTTGGCTGAAAGAACTCTCATTCTTTCGAGCATTTCAACATTGCGTCTGTCTTTCATTTTCGGAATGGCATCGGCGCAGGTGCGGAGGTTTGAGAGACCGCGCTTTTCGGCTTCTTCTTCCCATTTGCCTGTATAACCGTCACCGTTGAATATGATGCGGGCGTGGTTTTTTACGGTGCGCTTCAAAAGCTCGCGGAGGGCGGAATCGAAGTCGACTGCGCCTTCAAGCTCATCGGCAAAGGAAGCGAGTTCGTCGGCTACTGCCGCATTAAGAAAGATGTTGGGACCTGCAACGGAACAGTTGGAGCCCGGCATTCTGAATTCAAATTTGTTACCTGTGAAGGCGAATGGAGAAGTGC
>CAYYRY010000114.1:0-6130 GCA_964474245.1 uncultured Ruminococcus sp.
GGAGATACGAATCATTGACAGTTCCCACAACTTCTGAAGCGGTTGAATCCTGATATTTTTCAAAGAATTTACTATATTCAACAAGCTCCATATAAATACGGGAATCAAGACATGAATATATGTCCTTTACGGTGTCTTTGGATACCTTTGAGAGGGCTGAGGTCAGATACTCAAACATATTGAGGTAACCGCTGTACTGCATATACGGATCATCAGAGGTAGTACATACGAGATACGCAATAAAGTTAGCCTCGTTTTCCCTTGCGATACCTCTCTGGTGTGCCATTTCGTGAGCTATCGTATATACGTTTACGAATTCGGGATAATTTGTATTGATATTGGCTTCGCCTGTAAAGAAGGTGTAAATTCCCGAAATATGAGTATACGTCATGACCTCAGAAACGGCAAGACGCTTAACCGGGGCTTTGAAATTACTTAAAAAGTCATATCTTTCACTGAGTATCTTGTATGATTCGTAGGCTTTGTTAACGGTCTCGGAATGGGTGCACGATCTTATTGACGAATTACCGGCGAAGGTTATACTGTCAGCGAGATAATTGAGCTTTTCGGTGACAAATCTTGTGGCTTCTTCAAGCTCCTCGGGAGACACCTCGCCTGAGTTTAACTCCAGCTTTGCGTCAAGGGTTGATCCTCGGTATCCTGCGGCAAAGTTTAACGTGAAAACGGAGAAGAGAAGAGCGACTATGGACAATAAGGAAACGATTGATCTTCCGAAGCCTCTTTCATGCTCATCCATGTATTTGAATAATGCACGTATAACGAGGAAGAGAAGCACAGGAGAAGTGAACACAAATGCTTCTGCTATGGAAAAAGGGAATACGTATGTGATCTTTGCAAGAATAAACCTGAATATACTGCTGATATGTTCATTAAAGAAATCAGAAAATGTCACACTGTTCAGAAACAGAATGTACAGGATTGACGAGATCACCCCAAGAACATAAAATACTGAAGCCGGAAGGGTGAAGTAGTTTTTGAAAAAAGTTTTAACGTGAGTTGTGATTTTCATTTTATGCTTTCGACCTGTTTGGTAATAATATCAAATATTTCATCGCTGTTTTCAAACAGAGAGATAATAAGCCTTTTCATGTCATCGGGAATCGGTGCACATACACGGATCAAGGAATCAGTGACCGGATGTGGGAAACAAGTGATGTGTGAATGAAGAGCCTGTCGCCGGATGAGGTCTGAAGAACATCCGTACATATCGTCTCCCGTAATGGGACAACCGATACCTGCAAGCTGTACTCTTATCTGATGAGTTCTTCCTGTGATCGGTGACAGCTTTAAAACAGAATGAACTCCGTCGCTGTACAATACCTCGTAGGTAGTCACCGCAAGCTGCCCTTCAGGATCGTCCTCAGACGTTTCACGGCGCTTTACGATGCTGTCAGGGCATCTGCATAGGTGCGAACGCAACTCGCCTTCCGATAACGCAGGAGAACCGTCAGTGACAGCAATATAACTTTTTCTTATGTCACCGCCTGTCATGGACAAGTACATTCTGTATGAAGCCGCTTTGGAATTTGCCGTCAGCATACAACCGCTTGTGTCTCTGTCAAGGCGGTTCACGGGACGAAAAACGTAATTTGTACCTCTGTAACGGTAAGCAAGAGCATTTGAAACCGTATCGTCTCTGTGACCGTGGGAAGGATGTGCAGGCATATCCGACGGCTTGTTTACAACGGTTACGTATTCATCCTCGTATATTACTTCTATGGGGATATCAACAGGAATTGTATATGGAGACACGTCC
The DNA here is from genome assembly GCA_964474245.1 of uncultured Ruminococcus sp. Lineage (GTDB taxonomy): Bacteria > Bacillota > Clostridia > Oscillospirales > CAG-272 > RUG11130. The sequence goes on from CAYYRY010000114.1 coordinate 1,778, forward strand.
TCAGCCTTGTCTTCGACAGCAAGTGAAAGGGTATCACCAGATTTCAGAACGTATCTTACAGTAACAAACTGACCGTTTACAAGAATACCTCCCTCGGAAAACTTCAGCTTTTTTATGATATTTGAGGAATATCTGAGAGTTTTCTGAAGAACATCACGAACGGTTTTGCCATTCAGATTTTCATCTATCAAAATATCCATCAGTCGTCAAGCTTTCTCCAATAACTGTAGTGAGCTATGATGGTTCTTTCTTCGCCTTCATGCTCAATATCGGGTGCTGTAATAACAACACCGTCAAGTGACATGAGCTCCCATGCCTTCATTTCAAGCACACGACAACGCATTATAACGTCCATGCTCGCATATACAAGTATCTCTCCGTTACGGACGGTTATTGAACCTGATTTTCCGATCACTTCTTCGATACCGTTGATTCTTTCGGTTACGCATTTAAGCGGCATACCGTTGAGATGCTCAGCCATATCAAGCTTGAATCTTTTGCTGTCGGGGTTTTTGCTTTTAGATATGCGACTTTTATTCTTCTTTCCGAAGCCAAACATTGTTAATACCGTCTTTCTTTGAAGTATAACGATAGTATATCATATTAAGCAGAAAATTGCAAACATATATGTGAACTTTAGTTTTGTATTTAAATTATAAACAAGGCGTTAAATACTGCTTTATGTTTCCAAACGGTTAATTTTTGAAAAAAGAATATCTAATTTTAAGAAAGATATTTAATATTTCTAAGAAATGTAGTATTATATTATCAATAAATAAAATAAACAGAAAGGTTAAGTTTATGATCGAAAAAAGATTACTTGAAGAAATACTCGGTATAGCAGTATCTACGGGTGCGGATTTTGCCGAGGTATATTCCGAGCAAACGCGAAACGGAAGTATCCGTCACCTCAACGGTAAAATAGAGGCTATCGGTGATAACACCGTATGCGGAGTCGGTATCCGTGCATTCCTTGGAACACGAACAGTTTACGCATCCACCTCTGACGTAACACGTGACGGACTTGTGAAATGTGCAAGAAGCGTAGCCGCTGCTATGGGTGATAAAAGTCTCCCGCAGAACATTTGCCTTACAGAGCATATTTTCCCCAATATCCATCCTGTGAAAATAGTACCTTCCGGTGCAGATATGGGATTCAAATGTGATCTTCTGAAGGAAGCCTGTACAGCCGCCAGAGAGTATGATAACAGAGTAGTTCAGGCTGTCGGTAACCTCATAACCGTTGATCACACCATTCAGATCGCCAATACCGAAGGACTTCTTACGTCTGACCGCCATGTCAGAAGCCGTATGGCTGTAAACGTTACCGCCGCCGACGGAAATGAAATGCAGTCGGGCACCTGCTCGCCGGGACGTGGAATGGGTCTTGAGACCTTTGAGATCTTCAAGCCCGCTGAGATCGGTGTCACCGCGGCAAAGCAGGCTCTTACGAATCTTACAGCCTCATACTGTCCCGCAGGTAAGATGACCGTAGCCATCGAAAACGGCTTCGGAGGCGTTATTTTCCACGAGGCGTGCGGACACTCCCTTGAAGCGACCTCTGTTGGCACAGGCACCTCACAGATGTGCGGCAAGCTCGGACAGCAGGTAGCAAGCACCAAGGTTACTGCAATCGATGACGGTACTATTCCAGGAGCATGGGGAAGCGTTAATATCGACGATGAGGGTAACGAAACAAGACGCAACGTGCTTATTGAAAACGGTATCCTCAAGTCCTACATGGTTGACCGCCTCGGCTCACGCAGAATGGGTTTACCAATGACAGGTAACAGCAGACGTCAGGATTACACCTTTGAGCCTACATCAAGAATGACAAACACCTTCATCGATAACGGTGACGATAAAAACGAAGATATCATAGCTTCCATAGAATACGGTCTCTACGCAAAGAGTATGGGAGGAGGAAGCGTAAATCCGCTGACCGGTGCTTTCAACTTTGCTGTCAGCGAAGGATATATCGTCAGAAACGGAAAGATCTGTGAGGCGGTACGCGGTGCTTCTCTTATCGGTACCGGTGCTGAGATACTTATGAATATTGACATGGTTGGTCAGAACCTTGCAACGGGGCAGGGAATGTGCGGAAGTTCCAGCGGAAGTGTTCCCACGGACGTCGGTCAGCCACTTATCAGAGTTTCCGAGATCACAGTAGGAGGTAAGGAATAATGTTTGAAAAACTAAAGAAGGCTATAATAGACCGTGCTTATGAGCTTGGCGTTACTGAATATGAGATTTATTACTCTGTTGGTTTAAGTTCCTCCGCAGAAACATTCGGTCATGAGATCAGTGCACTTACCTCAAGTACGTCAGGCGGTATTTGTTTCCGTTGTGTTGTTGACGGAAAGATGGGTTATGCCTCTACTCAGCTAATGAGTGAATCAGAAATGGCTGATCTCGTTGACAGGGCAGTTGAAAACGGACGTTACACTGAAAAAGAGGACACAGTCGGAATTTTCGCCGGTGCTGAGAGTTATGGAAAGACAAATGCTCCGAAATATATTCCTATGACGGCAGAAGAACTAAAAAATGCTGCTCTTGAGATTCAGAAAGCAAATTATGCCGCAAGTGAAAAAGTGAAGGAAGGAACTCAGTCTCAGGTAGAGACATCCGAAAGTACCGTACGCATAGTAAACTCACACGGACTTGACCTTTCAAACAATGTTGGCTTAAACGTTGCCGTCAGTGTAGCTGTTGTTGAAGACAAAGGCGAAAGTCAGGACGATTATTGCTTCTGCGAGTACGGTAAAAAGAGTGCACGTGAGATGGCTGCAGAGTCTGTCAGCGCTGCTCTTGACAAGATAGGTGCTGTTGTACCAGCCACCGGAAAATATAATATTGTATTCGATGCAAAGCAGATGAGAACCATGCTCGCCGTGTTCGCAGATGCATTCTCCGCTAAGACAGCCCAGGCAGGTATGTCCCGCCTCGCAGGCAAGGAAGGGGAGAAGATCGCTGCTGATATCATTACCATAACTGACGACCCCATGAGAGATGGCTTTGCTATGCAGTCGTACTTTGATGCAGAAGGTGTTCCCTCGTATAAGAAGGACGTTATTAAGGACGGCGTTCTCATGACTCTGCTCCACAACCGCGAAACTGCTGCTGTGGCAGGCTGTGCGACCACAGGCAACGCAAGCAAGGCAGGATACTCAGCCCCCATCGGTGTCAGCTCATACGCATTCTGCATTGAGGCTGGTGAAAACACAAAGGATGAGCTTATGGCATTAGCAGATAACGGCATCTATATCACTGAGGTTAAGGGTCTTCACGCAGGTGCAAATTCCGTTACGGGTGACTTCTCCATTGAAAGTGCAGGATTTATGATTGAGGGTGGCATTAAAACTTATCCTATTAAATCCTTTACAGTTGCAGGTAACTTCTTCGATTTGCTTCGTGACGTGTCAGCTCTTTCAAATGAAGTAGACGTTGGATTCTCAGGCTACGGTGCACCTGATATACTTGTGCGTGACATGAGTGTTGCGGGAAAATAAGCTTATATTCTTGATAACAATTTGATATAACCGCAGTTCGTTTTGGAAACTGCGGTTATTTATTATTATTTACATATATAAAGATACTATTGACAAATATAAAGAAGTATAGTATAATCAAAGAAAAAGGATATGAAAATATGTATCTTAGTTATGCTGAATTATGGAAGAAGCTCTCTGCTGAAGATATTAGAGTCTGTGATCTTACTCGGGAGAGTGGAGTTCCTATGAGTACCCTTGATAAAATGCGCAATCTTAGGAACGTCAAGACCCATGAACTACTGAAACTTTGTGAACTTATCGGTTGCGGCATAAATGAAATTGTCTCTGTTAGAGAATCTAAAATTGCTGAGCTATATTATTCTCTTGCGTTCAACAAAAAATATCACGGTAACAGAAAAAATGAATTCATAACTACTTGTGAATTCGAGTATATGGGAAGGGAATATTCTGTTCATAGAATAAGGAAATTTGCAAATTCTAATACGGTAATATTTTGTACGACTGGAGGTCTCCTGTGGCGTCAGATATATTTTAAAATGGCAATTCCGGGTATCGTAATGTTTGACGACTATGAGGTATTTAAGGTATCGTGGATAGATAACAGCCGTGTAAACATTGTGATCATCCCAGGTGTCCCCGGTAACATAAATTCCCTTGATGAGTATGCCTTCACTTCATGGAGAAATATTCCCAAAGCAGGACGTAACTTATACCTGATGACTGAGCGAGCCTTCAGAAGGTTTGATCCCATATAATGATATATATTAGGAGAAGTTTGAAATAAATAAACATCTCTCCGGGAACAGAAGGCATAGAAACAAAGACTACAGCGAGGTAGCCG
>CAYYRY010000115.1:0-6086 GCA_964474245.1 uncultured Ruminococcus sp.
GTGAACTCCGGATTGTGACGGGTGTCAAGTTCCTCGTTACGGAATACGCGTCCGATCTCGTATACTCTCTCAAGACCGCCGACGATAAGTCTCTTTAAGTAAAGCTCAAGGGAGATGCGGAGCTTGAAATCCTCGTCGAGTGCGTTGAAATGAGTTTCGAAGGGTCTTGCCGCAGCACCGCCTGCGTTGGATACGAGCATGGGAGTTTCAACTTCCATGAATCCGAGACCGTCAAGGTAACGTCTGATGGAAGAGATGATACGGGAGCGCTTGATGAAGGTGTCCTTCGCTTCGCTGTTCATGATAAGGTCAGTATATCTCTGACGGTATCTTGTATCAGTATTTGTAAGACCGTGATACTTCTCGGGGAGGATCTGGAGGCTCTTTGTGAGGAGAGTGATCTTCTCTGCGTGTACGGAGGTTTCACCTGTTTTGGTCTTGAAAACGGTACCTACCACACCTACGATATCACCGATATCGAGCTTCTTGAACTTCTTGTATTCGTCTTCGCCGAGGGAATCTCTTGCTACGTAGCACTGGATACCTCCCTTGAGGTCCTGTACGTTGCAGAAGGAAGCCTTACCCATGATACGCTTGGACATGAGTCTTCCTGCGATGGATACGGTCTGACCCTCGAGAGATTCAAAATTGTCCTTGATATCTGCGCTGTGGTGGGTCTGATCGTACTTGGTGATCTCAAATGGGTCATTGCCGGATGCCTGAAGCTCAGCGAGCTTTTCACGGCGTATTTTCAGAAGCTCGTTCAGATTCTGTTCAGGCTGAGGAGCTGAGTTCTTGTTGTTATTGTTTTCTGCCATAATCGTGATTAGCCTTTCTTTTTTATCCGTGATCATTCAGCATGAGATGTGGGCTTGGAACGCTCTACTGCAAGGATCTTGAATTTAAGCTCACCGCTGGGGGCTTGTACGGTGATAATGTCACCTACAACTGCACCGAGCATTGCGCTTCCGATGGGACTCTGGTCGGATATCTTGCCGAGAAGAGGATTTGCTTCGTTTGTACCAACGAGGTTGTACTCAACCTTTTCGTCAAACTCATAGTCGAGAACCTTTACTGTGGAGCCGAGGTTTACTACGTCTGCACGGATCTCGGTCTCGTCGATGACCTTTGCGTGGTTAATGAGCTCTTCAAGCTCTGCAATTCTTGCTACTACCTTTGCCTGCTCGTTCTTGGCCTCGTCATATTCGCTGTTCTCGGATAAGTCTCCGAAGGAACGCGCCTGTGCGAGGCTGCGCTTTACTTCCTCAAGCTTTGTTCCCTTAAGAAATGCCAGTTCGTCTACGAGGGACTTATAACCCTCGGCGGTATAAAGTGTTACTTTTTCTTCCATTTTGTTTGGTATCCTTTCGGTGTCTGTCTTTGAAAATATTATTTGTCTGTGAGCGCTTCAAGTGCTGCTCTCAGCTGGTTGTCTTCTTCATCTGTGATCTTATAGATGTTTTTATCTGCTAGGGACTCATCAAGGGAGACTTCTATATCCGGCTTGATGCCTATCTCATGATACCCTTCGGAGAAGGGAGGCTTATACATTCTGTAGGTAACCTTTACTGCTCCGCCGTCGGGGAGAGCATAGGTGGTCTGCATACATCCTTTACCGTAGGTGGTGTCACCTACTACTGTAGCTTTATCGTAGTCCATGAGGGCTGACGTGAACAGCTCTGCAGCACTGGCAGTGGAGCTGTTTACGAGAACTGCCATGGGATAGTCAAAGGCATTTTTATCTGAGGTGCGCTGCTCGACGAGATTATCTTCGGCATCGAATATTCTGATGACGGGACCTTCGGGGAGAAGGAAGTCGAGGATGCTGACGACTGAGTTCAGCTCTCCGCCGGGATTGTATCTCATATCGAATATGAACTTGTCGCAACCCTTCTTAAGGAGGCTGTCAAGTGCTTCGGTGAACTGATTGTAGGTGGTGTTATCAAAGGATGAGATCTTGATAATTCCTACGGTGCTGTCCAGGTCGCATACGTGGGACATGACGGATACACCGACGACTTTTTCGCGGATGATCCTGAACTCCATAAGCTCTGTAGCACTCTCGCCTCTGTATGCGTGGAAGACAGCTTCAGTGCCGGATTTACCGCGGAGCTTTGCAACAGCCGCGTCGTATCCAAGCTCGACTACGGGAATCTTTTCATCTCCGATGAAGGCGATGAGGTCACCTGCCTGAAGGCCTGCTTCAAGGGCAGGGGAATCGGGAAGTACGTTGATGATCTCGATACAGCCGCGTTCTGCGTTGTAGATGACGCTGACTCCGATACCTTCTGTCTCACCGCTGAGGTCGGACATGAAAGCTTCAAGTTCTTCGCTGTTGTAGTATGCGCCGTAGAGGTCGCCCGTACCTGCGATATAGCCTTTGAGAATGTAGTCGATGAGGGTATCGTCATCAAGCTCGCCTATATACATTTCTCTGTAGTTATCATCAAGCTCTGAAAGACGTTCCACAACCTCATCCATGAATTCTGAACGCTCGTCAGACGTGGTTCCCGAGGTGCTGTACTTATCTCCGAAAAAGCCTGCGGTAGTGATGTAGGTTATCTGGAACGTAAGTATAGCGACTATTATTGATATGGCAACTGTTGTGCCGACAGATATTTTTTTCTTCATCTTAGCTGACCGTAATTAGTAGTGTGTGGTGGATATACGTATGATGATCAGTGGGGGATATACTGCTCGGCATCAACGCGCTGACCGTTAATTCTGAACTCGAGGTGCAGATGGCTTCCGAAGGAATATCCCGTGTTACCGACCTGACCGATGATCTGTCCCTTTGCTACGGTATCACCTGCGTTGCACATTCTGACGGACATATGCGCATAGAGTGTTGCTTCGCCGTTACCGTGATTAATGAGTACATAGTTTCCGTAGCTGCTGTGGTATTCGCTGATAACGACGGTACCGTTATTTGCGGCATAAATGGGGGTACCTGTGGGAGCAGCGATATCTGTTGCGGCATGGTAATCATATGCACCGTTGAGGTCTCTGCCGCCGAAGGCGGAGGATATCCATCCTTCTGTGAGAGGCCACATATACTGTCCGTCGGGGGTAATGTTGGGTGCCTGCTGTTGGTTGTTTTCCTGCTCCTGCTTTTCCTGTTCCTGTTTAGCAAGCTCTTCCTGACGTTGTATTTCAAGGAGAAGCTCTGTCAGCTTTGAGTCGAGAGCAGACTCTTCAGCGGCTGCCTGATTCTTCAGCGATTCAATTTGTGCGGCATCTGCATTTATCTCATTGATGAGATTTTCCTGTACTTTGACGAGGGACTCAAACTGAGCCTTCTGAGCTTCATGAGTCTCCTTGGCTGCTTTCTGAGTGGCAAGGTCTTTTTCCTTTTTCTCTCTTGTTTCAGCAAGAAGCTTTTTGGATTCCTTCAGCTCAGCGATGACTTTTTTGTCATATTCAAGCATGGAATTTACATAGTCGAACTTGGTGAGGAAGGTGGTGAGGTCTTCGGAGCCGAGGACAAGCTCGAGATATGATGCATTTCCGTCTTCGTGAAGAGCAGCCATTCTGCTCAGGAATGCCTGTCTCTGACTTTCGATCTTTTCCGAGGTTTCAATATCGAGTGCAGACAGATCTGCGATATCCTTTTCAAGCTTTGAAATAAGGGTATCGATGTCATTTATCTGTTGAAGTGTGCTTTCTACGTATTTATCGAGAACGGCTTTCTGTTCCCATTCGCTGGCAAGATTGTTCTGCAGTTCTTTAAGTTCAGCATCAAGCTGGGCTTGTTTGTCTGCATTTGCCGCGATCTGCTGTTGAAGTGACTGTACCTGTGCATTATCCACGGTGGATGCCGATGAATGTGGAATACATATACACAATGCGGCTAACACAGTTGCGGTTGCGATTGCGGTAAATCTTTTTATTTTCAAAGTAATACCATCCTTTCTTCATGTATTTATGCGTGATACGGTTGGGAATATGCGTGTTCCTTGCAACATATATAATATCATAAATAGGCACTCGAACAGAGGCGAATTCCGCCTCTGTTCTCTTTTTACATAATTATCATTCTTTAAGGTATTTTCCGAGAGAGATACTGCTTCCGATAACTCCGGTGACGATTCCGATTCCGAGGGCACCGAGAAGCACGATAGTGGAAATATCGGAGAAGCTTATGAAGGATATCATCTGCAGATCGGTTGCTGCGCCTGCAATAACTGCCTGATATCCGAACTTTATGATAAAGAAGGAGCTGAGTCCGGATACGAGTCCCATGATAATTCCCTCGAAAATGAAGGGAAGGGTGATGAACCATGCGGTGGCGCCGATGTAGCGCATAATGCTGATCTCTTTCTTTCTGTTGAGAACGGCGATCTTGATGGTATTGATGATGATAAATATACTTACAACGAAGAGGATAACGAGGAACCAGATGAAAATGATCATGATGGTATTCTTGATGTCCTCGATGGTATTGGAAAGCTCAAGACTGTTTCTGACCTTACGGACTCCTTCGATCTGATGGAGCTCATAGTCAAGGTCGGTAACCTTATCGTTGTCGAGATATTTGATGGTAAAGGAGTCGGACAGAGGATTTTCCTCGTCTGTGATGTCACCGTAAAGCTCGGGGTCTTCATTTTTCAGCTCAGCGAGCTGTTCAGATTTGGTTGTGTGAGTAACGGATTCTATATTTGAAAGTCCCTGAATAGCGCTCTCGACGGCGTCGATTTCTTCCTCTGTGGCTTCGGGGTAACAGAAAACGACGATATCGTTAAGGGTTCCGAGTTTTTCCAGGTTTACGTCGATGTTTACAACAAGGAGAGAAAAACCGCCGATAACAAGAAGACAGCTCAGAAGCACGGCGATGGAGGCGAAGGTCATAACGCCGTTTCTTTTCAGACTCTTGAATGCTTCACCTATGAAATAGAAAAGGTTATACCGTCTCATTGAACATACCTCCTACGTGATCCTCTACTACAAGACCGTCGCGGATACGGATAACGCGCTGCTTATAGTAATCTACAAGAGACTGCTCGTGGGTTACAACAAGGACGGTTTTGCCGAGCTTATTGATCTTAACAAGAAGATTCATGATCTCAAGGGACATCTGAGGGTCGATATTACCCGTAGGCTCGTCTGCGATAATAACGGAAGGGTTATTGGCAAGGGCGCGGGCAAGAGCAACTCTTTGCTGTTCACCACCGGAAATTTCGTGGGGGAAGGATGCGTGCTTATCTGCGAGGTTTACCGTATTGAGGATGGCAGGCACACGGCGCTTGATCATTTTCGAGGGTGTACCGACAACACGCATGGCGAAAGCCACGTTTTCATATACGGTCATATTGGGAAGGAGTCTGAAGTCCTGGAACACGACTCCGAGCTGGCGTCTGTAATGGGGGATCTTTCTTCTGGGGGTTGTGGAAAGATTATACTGACCAACGATAATATTACCGGAGGTAGCCTGCTCCTCGCAAAGAAGGAGCTTCATCAGCGTACTTTTTCCGGCACCGGAATGTCCGACGATGAATACGAATTCGCCGTCGTCTATATGGAGGTTTACGCCTTTAAGGGCGACAGTACCGTTGGGGTAGGATTTTTTTACGTTTCTGAATTCAATCATAATTAATAAATTCTCCGTTAAGCCGTGACGCGAAGCACAATAGTTAAGGTGTGTACGGTTCCGAACAGATCGGAAAACTTCGCGATAGACGGCTGTTTATCGTCTGCTTTGGATCCGAGGTGTTTTTTTCAGACTCAATTGAATTCCGATGATGATGTGATTTAGGGATGTATAATGAAAAACACGCGGGATATTCAAAACAGTGCAGGGAAAGCTCTTGTCGGGTAGTCCGCTTCAAAGGTGCGGACAATACGAGGTGCCATCCCTGCCATGTCTAAAACAGCTATTTAGTTGAGTATATCCGTCTCCGGGATCAGAACTTAATAGGCTTTGAAACGAGATATCTCTTTACCATGAGAGCGACCTTGAAGGTGATGGCGTGGTCGAACTCGCGGAGGTCAAGACCTGTAAGCTTGCGGATCTTTTCAAGTCTGTAAACAAGAGTGTTTCTGTGTACAAAAAGCTTTCTTGAAGTCTCAGATACGTTGAGGTTGTTTTC
>CAYYRY010000116.1:0-6085 GCA_964474245.1 uncultured Ruminococcus sp.
AGCATATCGAGTGCGCCAGCACATATCGAACGCGTTAGCGTATATCTCAAATCCCTTAAGGGATTTATATCGATGATTTGTTCCTTTAAGGAACAAATCAATATCTGCCGATCTTTTCGAAGGGAATATCGTGGAAGTCAGCATCCTCGCGGATCCTGTAGTCACCGACTGCGGGATTTACGAAAATGGGATTTTCATCCGTACCGAACTCAACGTTTCCTTCGGAGATGTTATCGAATGCATCGTGATCTCCGATCTCTGTGCCGATCACATAATTATTCCTTATGTAGTTGATCATCTTGAAGCCGCATTCAAGCTCGTCGATCCTTGTGGGATCATAGTGATAGTTGAACATAAGAGGCCAACGCTCGTGCCAGATCTCATAGCCCTCATCGCCTTCCTTGGGAAGATTCTGGAGGTATCTGTAGAATTTAGCCTTCTGGTAATCTCCGGATATTTCTCCGTTTTCGTCCAGGTAATCAAACAGTCCGGCAGATGTCATAACGAAATCACCCTCGAGCATATCAATAGTGTTTATAACAACGTTATCGTGTACCTCATTGTCACGTCCGTCGTGGAGTGTTACAGCATGAGCACCGCCGTTGAAGAAGATGTTACCGTAGATCTGCTGTCCGCAGCTGTAATCGTCTACGTAGAAACCGTATGCAGCTGCACCGATCTGTGCGTTTTCTCCGGTGATATTCATGAACAGATTGTAGCGAACGATATTATCGCGGTACATGGTGTTACCGATACAGTAAACTGCACCGTAGTCCTCGGTAGTCTTCATCATGGAGTCGAATACGTTGTACTGAATGATGGTGTCAAGACAGTTGCCGTATCTCAAGCCGCCGTGTGCGCCGTCTCTGAACACGTTGTGCTCGACGATACATGCAACGTCATCGTCTATTCTAACTGCTTGTGACCAATACTCGGAAAGACCGAAATCGTGGAAAATATTGTTTCTGACCACGTTTCCCGCAGAGATTATATTTGCTCTGTCAGCGTCGGAAATAAAGTACAGACCGCCGTCAACGAAGTTGTGCATATCGGAGTTGATGAAGCTGAAGTGGTTTACACCCTCGCCTCTGACTCCGTAGTGACCGCCGATATTAGCGAAAGTACATCTGTCGTAGGTGGTGTAGTCGGCGTTGCTGTGGATCATGGTATCGGCGCATCCGTTAAATTCAAGACCAAGGAAGGTGATATGGTCTGCGCCCTCGTTTAACGTGATCATCGTGCCGTCGGTGCAGAAGGTATAGCGGCCGCGGGGATTGTATACGTAGAGGACCTCGTTCTTACGGTCTACCCAGTATTCACCCTGCATATCCATGAACTCGGGGAGGTTGTAGAAGAATATTTTGGTAGTCATTCTGCCTTCCTTGGCAAATCCGCCGTGCTCCTTAAGATTGCCTTCGGGCATATCGGGCATAAGGTCCTCGTCCTTTTCGGTGTATACGAAGAGCTCGTTAGTTTCGGGATCGAAATACTTAGCTTCAAATCTGTTAAAGGTGTAGCCGGTAAGAAGCATACCCTTGAACATAAGACCGTCGACGTTTGAGAAGCTCTTTACCTTGTCGGGAAGGCTTCCGAGAAGCTTGATGGACTGAGTTCTGTCGGTTGCCTCGGTTACAAGATTGGAGTAGTAGAGGTCCTGTCCTAAACTGTTCTTGTTGAGGTCTCTTGCCAGCCAGATAAGACCGTCAACCTCGCTGAACAGATAGTTGGATATCTTGTACTCATCGGGGAGCATACCCTTGAGGCTCATCTTCTTGATGTGCTTTACAGACTCTTCGGGGAACATATCCTTCTCAGCATCACTGATAGCCACGAAATCCTCGCCGTTCAGGATGATACCGTTGGAGAAGATAACGTCACCGTCGCCGTACTTGCAGTAGGTAACGGGAACCTTTTCGCTTCCGGCATCGTCTGCGGTGAACTGTACGTTGTCAAGCTTGCCGTAATTACCTGCCTTGAATGCTACCTTGATCTCATCCTTGGCTGTCTTCTTGATCTCACGTACCTTTGCCTTTGCGCCCTCAAGAGTAGCGAGGGGCTCTTCGAGAGTGCCGGGACCTTTGTCGTTTCCGTCAACGGCAACGTATACGTCGGCGTCATCAACGAGAGGATAGGGAATCTCGGTATAGGTACTCATCAATACGGGGGGCTCGTAGGCTACGAGATAATCATACTCAGCGGTGTTATAGCGCTGGATCATGACGGCAAACTCAGCACGGGTGGCAAGATCCTTGGGAGCAAGGGTCGTTACGTCTCCGGACTTCTTTCCGGTGATGATGCCCTTGCCGTAAGACCACTTGAGTGTATCGGCAGCCCACTTAGCAACCTTGTCGCTGTCGGGGAAGGAGCTGATGTCGGCTTTGTCCTTTTCGGTGTCAACGTGCTTGTAAGCCGCATAGCGGGCGAACATGGTAGCAAGCTCCTGACGGGTGATGTCATTGTCGGGAGAGAATATGGGTTCGCCCCATTCGTTCTCGCCGGTACCGTTTACGATGCCGCTTTCATATGCCCATGCAGCAGCCTTGGAATAATACTTTCCGTCGACAACGTCTGCAAAGCTATTGGAATAGTATTTTTCGGGAGAGCCGTCATTTCTGTAGAGCACGGTGACTACCATTGCACGGGAGAGGTTCATGCTCGGGGAAAATACGGTGCCGTCACCGGTACCGTTCATGATGCCCTTTTCATAAACGTACCTTATGGCGTCATAGGACCAATTCTTCTTCACGTCGGTGAAGGGAAGGTCTGCTTCTGCCGCGGGGATGGCAGTTGTCAGCATACTCACAAGCATCAGAGCTGCGAGGATGAATGACAGCAGTTTGTGTGTTTTCATGCGGATATACCTCCAAAAAATTTGTAATTATTACATAGAAACATTTTACCATGGCAGGGAATCAATGTCAAGTAAAATTGAAAAAATGAATAGGCTCTCTCCTAACAATTTGATAGGGGAGAGCCTTTGATAAACTCAGATCATATTCACAAAGCTGTACTTCAATTCATCGTGGCTTCTCAGCAGGAGAAAATGCATCAATATCTTCCGATCTTGTCGAAGCGGCAGTCAGCAAACTTTGATGTGTCGGTGATCGTGTAGTCGCCGTGGGTAGGATCGGCGAAGAAGGGGTTTTCCTCGAGCGACAATTCAAGATTGTTCTGATTGTCGCTGTACTGTAACCAAAGGTCGTCAAAGTCGTGCTCGCCGCCGAAGACGTAGTTGTTGTGACATACGTTGGCTTTCTTTTTGTAAAGATCCGTGGTCTTATAGAAGTCGGGATCGTCTGCATTCTCGGTGATGGCAAGAATATCGTAAAGCTCGGGCCACAGCTCAAACCACTTTTTACCGTTTTCGGAATCCTTGGCAGGGAGGTTACCCTTGAAGTTACCCCAGATCTCGTCACTGTTTGAGAATCCCTCGCCGTTTACGAAGAGCAAGTAGTCGGATACGTCGTAGAGCCAGTCTGCGTATCCTGTGATACCGCTTGCACCGTTGCGGGTACAGATGAACAGATTGTCATTGATAACGTGGTCGCGTCCTCTGTTGTTAAGTACGCCTGAACCTGAATTAAAGAAAATGTTGTTTTCTATGATCAGGTTAGCATGGGAGTCGTCAATGTAGATACCCATGGTACCGCCGGTATGCGCTCCGCTGGGGTTATAGCAGTCTGCAACCAGGTTGTAGCGGATGGTGGTTCCGCGGTGGGAGATACGTCTGCCCGTGTAGATGGTACCGCCGTCTGCGGAGTTAAGCATACAGTGGTGGAAGTAGTTGTAGGAGATATCCATCAGTATACCGTCACGGAAGTTGATAGCCGCACGGGAGGAGTTGTACACTTCGTTGTGCGTTACCGCAGTCTTTACGGCACGGACGATCTCAATTCCCGTAGCACCGGTTCCTCCGTCGGTGATGGCAACGTCGTGGATGAGGTTGTTGTCTATAACGTTTCCGTCGCTTTCAAGACTCTGGGGATCGTACTCGGGGAAGTCATCTGTGGGACCGTAAACGGCTACGGCGGTGCAGGCGTTGTAAGCAAATTCGCTGTTGATGATCTTGGTGTCGATGACGCAGTCAACGTAAATGCCGCGTCTTCCGCCGACGTACATGATACTGCCTCGGTCAAAGGTGAAGCTTCTTGCGGTGTAAACGTCGATTGCGTCCTCGTTGCATCCTCTGAAGTTAAGTCCGAGGAAGGTGAGGTTGTCGGTCTTACGTGCGGTGATAAAGGTATCGTGCGTGCTGAAAAGATACTCGCCCTCGGGATCGTAGACGTAGAGGGTCTTGGTGTCGGGATCAAACCAGTATTCACCGTCTGTATCAAGGTCGGTGCTGACACCGAGAATGAATACGTTTCTTACGTTGTCATCATAGTTAACGAAGCCGTAGTTAGGGGACTGCTCGAAGGTGATGATACCTGTTTCTGAGTTGTAGTTATCGATGGGAAGAGTCTCAGCGTGCCATACCTTGGAGATGAAGCCGCTGATCTTGCCTTTACTGAGGGATTGGGGGTCATAGGTGTCAAGACGGGCTCTGAAGCCTGCAAGAGCTTCGATGCTTTTCTGATTGACTACTTTTCTGAGGTCATCCTCAGAGAGCTCACCCTTTTCAAGGGCATCCATGATCTCCTCGTGTGTGTGACCCTCGGCGGGAATCTGCTGGATGACACCGCCGCTTATGTACATATCAACGAGACCGTTCTTATTGGGATAACGCGCCTCTGTAACGATACCGCTTGAATTAAAGAGAACGCTGGACTCGGAAATACTGTCGGCAGCCGCGAAGGAGGAAAGCTCGATCTTCTTGATGGAGCCCACAGCCTCGTTATTAAAGAGTGCCTTGTCACCGTCACTTAAGGGCTTGAACTCGTCTGACTGAAGATATACGCCGTTTGTGAAGTAAACGTCGCCGTCGCCGTAAGCACAGTAGGTGATCTTCAGTTCAGCATTACCGCCGTCTTCTGCGGAAAGCTGAATATTGTCGAGGACACCGTAGTCACCTGCCTTGAATGCAACCTTAATTTCGCCTGACTTGACGGTGTTCTTCAGCTCTCTTACCTTGGCAACAGCCGCCTCAAAGGTAGCGAGGGGTTTTTCGAGAGTACCGGGATTGGTGTCATTTCCGTCAACTGCAACGTACACGTCGGCATCATTAACGAGGGGGTATTCCTTTTCGGTATACTTTGAAATCGTAACGGGAGACTCGTATGCAAGCTTATATGAAAATTCTCTTGCAGACTCCTTGTCGTTAAAACGCTTTATGATGGTAGCGAATTCGGCTCTCGTTGCGAGATCCTTGGGGGAGAGGGTAGCGGATGCGCCCGTGCCCTTACCTGTGATGATGCCTGTACCGTAAGCCCACTTGAGAGTCTCGGACGCCCACTTTGCAACCTCGGCACTGTCGGGGAAAGAGCTGATGTCGGAGGTGTTCGCCTCCGTGTCAACGTGGCAGTAAGCCGCGTAACGTCCGATCATGGTAGCAAGCTCCTGACGGGTGATGCTTCTGTCGGGAGAGAAGAAGGGTTCGCCCCACTCGTTCTCACCGGTACCGGTAACGATGCCGTTTTTATATGCCCATACAGAGGCGATGGAGTAGTACTTACCCTCCTTCACATCAACGAAGGCATCCGTGTACTTTGTTTCGGGTGAGCCGTCGTTACGGTAGAGCACGGTGACGACCATGCCTCGGGTAAGATTCATGTCGGGTGAGAATTTCGTTCCGTCACCCGTACCGTTCATGAGTCCCGTCTCGTAAACGTACTTGATGGGCTCGTAGGACCAGTTCTTCTTTACGTCCGTGAAGGGGAGTTCCGCTTCAGCCGCCGTGACGCCTGTGATGAGTGTGGTGAGCATCATCAGCACGGCGAGAATGGCAGATATGGTTTTCTTCATTTTCATTGGTTGGCTCCTTTGGTTGTATGTTTGGTTTGCTATATACTATTGTAACATTTTGGGGAATATTTGTCAACATTTTTTGTCTGGTTACACCAGACAAATCTCCCCTGCCGTTGGCAGGGGAGATAATAAGACTTATTGGGGGTATGTGATCAATATCTTCCGATCTTGTCGAAGTGGT
>CAYYRY010000117.1:0-6077 GCA_964474245.1 uncultured Ruminococcus sp.
AAGAAGCGAAGCTATGGATGCTGAGGAAGCCTCTCCAATGCCGCAGGTGCCTATCGAAGCACCAATTAACCTTGAAGACGTAGACTTGGATGAGCCTGAGGATAATACAGACGTAGGCTCTACGGATATGAATCTCCGCATAGCATTCGGTCTTGACGAAGACGACGATGAGCCTGAAGAAGTCAAGGATGCTATGAAGAAAATGGGTGACCATTTCGAAACAGACAAGCGAGTTCATAAGAAATACGATCCCGATCATGCAGAGTTTACCGACTCCACTCAGGCAAAGGATATTGCCTTAGAGTTCAAAGTAAGACTCCGCAATAACGGAATCCGTATGTTCTTTGCAATTGTATTTGCCATCATCGTTCTCCTCTATGAGAATGTCCCAACCATCACGGATCTTATTACCGGCTCTCCCAAGCAGTTTGCAGGCATTTTCGATCCCGCTGTATATCCTGTGGTCTACATCATGGGAAGCCTTCAGCTCCTCATGCTCTGTGCAGTATTCGCACTTCCCGAGCTTAAGCGCGGTGTGGTAAAACTGTTCAAGGGAATCCCGACCCCCGAAAGTATTACGGCTTTCGTCGTAACCATATCGGTTCTATCTTCTTTCATTACCTCCTACTTCGCAACGGTTACCGTTGTGCCGAAAGTATATAACGCTACCGCCGCAATGTCAGTTATTATGACTCTCATATATTCACGTCTCAACCTTAAGCGTGAGATGGCATCATTCTTTGTTGCAGGCGGCAAGAAGAAAAAGCACGCCATGAACCGTATCCCCGACAGCGAAACTCTCCTCACCCCCGATGATTATGAGGATGATATGTACGGTGACGTTATGCGTGTGGAACGTACGGAATTCATCGATGGCTTCTTCTCAAGAATGAGCGTACCGGACGGCATGACCAACGCATTCTCAGCCGGACTTATCGGTGTGGCTGTTGCCGCCGCTATCCTCTTCAGTATTTTCGCATCTTCTGCCCATACCGTCTCAAGCATCACAAATACGGTTTACGTTGTGATACTTACCATCCTCCCCATGGCTGTTCATCTCGCATTCAGCTACCCCTTTTTCTGCGCTTCGATGCTTGCAAAGTCATTCGACAGTGCGATCATAGGCGAAGTTTCCCTTGAAGAATACGCATCTACTGCAGTAGTTTCCTTCGATGACAGTAACGTATTCCTTTCGTATGACGTAAAGATCCAGAACATCAAGACATACAATAAGGCAAGGCTTGACAGAGTTCTCTACTATGCTTCAAGTGCATTCAAATCAGCAGGAGGTCCTCTCGCTGACGTATTTGAAGTTGCCACCATGGAAATGGATATCAGCAAAAACGTTCAGATCACCGATGCCGACAAGGGATATCTCTCTGCGGTTGTTGACGATATCAATATCACCTTCGGAAGCTTCCCTGCTCTCGTTCAGCGCGGATTTGATATTCCCGATGCCGTTGCTCTTGACGACGTTGATTTCTCCGACGAACTCAGCATAATGTATATGTTCAGGGAGGATACTCTGATCGCCAAGCTCTACATAAAGTACGTGCTTGACAGCGATATTGAACCTATCCTTACACAGTTCCAGGATTACGGTATGTATCTGTGCGTAAGAACCTTCGACCCCAACATTGATGAAGATATGATCTGCTCCAAGCTTCAGATCAAGGATCCCCCGGTCAAGGTGGTCAGATACCGCAATACCGACAATGCTCGCGGTGTTGTTCCAAGTGTAGACAGCGGCTTTGTCACGACCGGTCTTCCCAAGCTTCTCCTGCAGCTCCTGCCCTGCTGTGACAAGACCATACACACGAAACGTGCCTGCGGTGCTATTACGGTCATTTCCGTAATCTTCTCACTCATGTGGCTTGCTATCTCATCCATGTCAAATGATATTTCGTCATTTAATTCGCTCTATATCACAATATATCATCTTGTATGGGTATTCTTCACATTTATAGCATCTAAGATATTTATCAGATAAATCACGGGCTATCCGGATCCATCCTCGGCTCCGGATAGCCTTTTACCTTTGAATATTTTCTATAGTCTGACGGACTTCAAGCTTCACGTCAAACAGAATCATAATTACAGTCGAAAGGAAAATTAGCAATGCGCGAAGATATTAAAAGCTTTATATCAGAGGTTTCCAAGCCCGGAAGATATACGGGCGGTGAAACAGGCTCTGTATTCAAGGATAAAGATTACATTGATCTGAGAGTTGCGTTCTGCTTCCCTGATACCTATGAGATCGGAATGTCCAATCTCGGCATGCGTATCCTGTGCGGATGTCTCAACTCTATGGACAGAGTCTGGTGCGAAAGAGTATTCGCACCGTGGGTGGACATGGAAGAAAAAATGCGTGAAAGAGGTATCCCCCTGTTCACTCACGAAAGCGGTGACTCCGTAGGTGAGTTCAACATGGTGGCATTTACTCTTCAATATGAGCTGTGCTACTCAAACGTACTGAATATGCTTGATCTTTCAGGTATCCCCCTGAGATCAGATGAAAGAGACGAGGATGCCCCCATCGTCATAGCAGGCGGCCACTGCTCCTACAATCCTGAGCCAATGGCTGCCTTCGTTGACATATTCTCCATAGGCGAAGGCGAGGATGCACTTTGTGAGCTTGCTGCGCTTTATCTCAGAATGAAGGACGACGGCACCTACACGCGAAAGGCTTTCCTCAGAGCTGCCGCCTGCGAGCTTGAGGGCTTCTACGTACCATCCCTTTACTCAGTAACCTATAACGAAGACGGCACAATAAACGCGATCACCCCCGATGACGGCGTACCTGCGAAGGTCACCAAGCGCGTTATAGGCAATCTTGATGAGGCTTACGTCCCCACAAAGCCTGTTATGCCTTATATCGAAACGGTTCAGGACAGAGTTACCCTTGAAGTGTTCCGCGGCTGTGTGAGAGGATGCCGTTTCTGTCAGGCAGGCTTTATCTGCCGTCCTGTAAGGGAAAAATCCCCCGAAAAGCTTACCGAACAGGCAAAGCTCATCTGTGCAGCTACCGGCTACGATGAGATATCCCTGTCATCTCTTTCCATCAGCGATTACTCAAAGATCGGCACACTGACCGACAGACTTCTCGAGTGGACCGACGACTCCAAAATCAGCCTTTCCCTGCCTTCCCTCCGTGCTGACAGCTTCACAAAGGAGCTTATGGATAAGATATCCTCCGTCAGAACGAGCACCGTTACCTTTGCCCCCGAGGCAGGAAGTCAACGTCTCCGTGACGTCATCAACAAAAACGTTACCGAAGAAGAAATTCTCCGTGCCGCATCCGTTGCATACGGCGCAGGTAAGAGCAAGATCAAGCTTTACTTCATGAACGGTCTTCCCTGTGAAACGGACGAGGACGTTATAGGTATCGCCTCTGTTGCCAAGAACGTCATTGAGGAGTACTACAAGACCCCCGGCAGAAACAAGAGACAACAGCCGCAGGTAACGCTCAGTGTGGCTTGCTTTATCCCCAAGCCCCACACGCCCTTCCAGTGGGAGGGGCAGAACACCTTTGAGGAGCTTGAAAGAAAGCAGGCTCTTCTTATGGGAAACATCCGTGACCGCAAGATAAGATACAATTATCACGATGCCAAGGTATCTCACCTTGAGGCTGTGTTCGCACGCGGTGACAGACGTCTCGCCCCTGCCCTTGAGCTTGCTTGCCGCCGCGGTATCCGCTTTGATGCATGGGAGGAATTCTTCGACCTTGACCGTTGGCTCGCTCTCTTCGAGGAGTGCGGTATCGATCCTTCCTTCTATGCAAACAGATGTATACCCGACAATGAAACCCTCCCTTGGGACATGATCGATTGCGGTGTTACAAAGGAATTCATTATAAGGGAACGTCATAAGGCGTACGAGGCCGCAACGACCCCTTCATGCCGTGAGAAGTGCTCCGGCTGCGGTGTAAACCGTCTTGTAGACGCTGAGTACTGCAGATGGTGCCCCGGTCATCCGGGCGGAAATGAAACTGAGTCCATCACCGGAAACGCCAAGGATACCCTTGTAGGAGACGAGCTGATCCGCGAAAGGCAGAGAACCAATCCCAAGCCCGTCCGAGCCATTAGAGTCAGATTCAGCAAGCACGAGCCTATGCTGTATATATCACATCTCGATCTTGCCAAGTGTGTATCAAAGGCAATCGTCCGTACCGGTCTTCCCGTTTATTACACGGAAGGCTTCAATCCCATCCCGCATCTCGTATTCTCACCTCCGCTGTCCGTTGGATGCGGCGGTGTTGACGAAGTCCTCGACTTTAAGACAGTATCCGAAGTGTCCGATGATGTGATATTCGAAAAGCTCAGTTCTGCAATGCCCGACGGCATCACTGTTAAGAGTGTTTATACGCAGAATATGAAGCTCAAGTCCATCACGTGGGCTGAAAACGTGATCGAATTCCACAATCATGCTATCACGGAAGAAACCTCAGATGTCGTTTGCGAAGGCATTGGAAAGCTGTTTGAGTCCCCCGTCATTATGATGAAACGCACGAAAAGCGGCGAAAAGGAATGCGACATAGCACCTCTCGTAAAGTCTGCATCCGCAGAGCTTCGTGACGGCGTTCTGTACGTTACCGTTTTAACCAGTGCATCAGGAGAGAATTATCTCAATCCCGAGTACACAGCCAAAGCTATAGCTGAACGCTTCAGCGTTAATAATGATGACACATATCACGTCATCATTAGGCACAAGCTATATACTTCCGACGGCAAGACTCTGTTTAACTGATATGTCACAGTATTCCTTCAAAGGTAAGCATCTCTGAGGCTCTGAGCTTGTATAGCTTCTCTTTGAGATAGCTGATGCTCTGAGAATAGTTGCCCACATCTCCGGAGCTTACAGCAGAACGGAGGGCAAGGAGCGCTTCTTCTATGTCCTCATATTCTTTATGGTCAACGGTGAGACAAACAGACCATCTGCGGCCACGCAACATCTCAAGTGCATGATCAAGGCATCCGATATACTCGGGTGCCTTGTTTGCATCAAGCCTCTCATCAAACCCTGATACTTCTTCACTAATCTTACCGACAGTGTCACAGACGTGAAGCTGTAAAACTGCCGTAAATCCTGCGCATACTGCAAGCACCAGGCAAGCAATAATAAACGACTTCATTTCGCCTCCACATCCTTTATTTTATATTTCTTCTGCGACACTATGCGGTATCGGTCCTTTTTATCGGTAACGTACACGAGTACGTCACCCGTATCGTCAGCAGTCATAAGGAATATGTTGTCTGCTGTGATATTATGTTTTTTCAAGAATCTTTCAATTTCTTTGTAATTAAGTCCGCTTGACTTAATGCCGGCCTCATTCACCTCACCGTCAACAATTATCGGATGGGAAATACCATGCTCTTTTACATTTAATCCTAACTGATCAGGAGTAAATGCTGAGGATGAAGCTTTAGGCAAAACAGAAAGCTGTCCGTTTTCTTCAAGAACTGCGTACCATACGTTGGATACGTCGAATACCCCCTTCAAGCGAAGCTCACCGAACAGCTCTTCAACGTCAATACGGTTTTCCGCAAGAACGTCAGGCAACAGCTTCCCTTTATCGATTAAAACGCACGGGCCACCGCAGAAAAACTTACGGAAGGGTACACTTTTTGTTTGTAAAAACGAAAACACCACTTCAAGGGACAGAAGTACAGTGATCGGCAGTATCCCGTGAAGAAGGGGAATACTTTTATCGGTGATAGGAAATACAGCAAGCTCTGAAAGCATAAAGGTCACCACAAGCTCAGATATCTGAAGTTCACCTATCTGACGCTTACCTGTTATTCTGATGGATATGATAAGTAAAATATAAATGATCACAGTACGGGTTAATACAGTGGCCATGAGTACCTCCGAAATAATTAAACATACTATGATTATCAGCAAAAAGACAGTTATTTATTCTGAACAAATTAATTCACTTCATGGAGAGATTTTGAAAAATTAGGTATTGACAAACGGGTAAATATATAGTATAATAATTTAGTACCTGCAGGGATATCGAAGCGGTCATAACGAGGCGGTCTTGAAAAACTCCTGTGTTCGTCATTGCTTTATTCCAA
>CAYYRY010000118.1:0-6069 GCA_964474245.1 uncultured Ruminococcus sp.
CTAAATAATAAGTGAAATTCTATAATAAATTTACTTTAAAATTTATTATAGAGCAACTAACCATTGCTCGACAAAAGTGTGTTTGTATGTTATCATTAAAACAGGGGGTGTTATCATGTTCGATACTAAGAAGTTCGGTGGATATCTTTCACGTCTAAGAAAGAATGCTGATATGACGCAAATGGAGCTTGCTGACAGGTTAAATCTAACGCGGCAGGCAATATCGCGTTACGAACAGGGGGATAGTTTCCCTGACGTTTCAATTCTCATTTTGATTGCAGATATTTTTCATATCACTTTGGATGAATTGATAAATTCCGGTGAACCGACACGCGGAGAGTCCATGATTCTTTTTCGTATTGCGGAAGGAAGTGATAATATTATCGCAGAAAATGTGGAAGATGTCATAAATCTTGCGCCGTTTCTAAAGCCAAGTATACTCGATACCATATCATCAGGACTATCAAAGCAAGGAATTGATATATCCAATATTATTGCTCTCGCTGAATATCTGAATGACAACAGTGTTATCAGTATGCTGGAACATTCAAAATTAGACACTGTGAATAATGAACTGCTTGAACGACTTATGCCGTTACTTGACTCAAAGTCCAAAAGTGTAATACTACACAAAATATTTTCGGGAGACATGGACTGGAGACTTTTACGCCCCCTGCTTAACTGGGAAGATGGTTTCGGTATGCAGACACAGGTTGAAGCAGCAGTCCTCGACGGTGTATTACCTATTGAAGCACTTGATTATGTGAAGGAAGCACAACAGAATTTTTTAGAACGTTGGAAAAGGAATATAGACGAATGAAAAAAGCTCTTCATGGAATTGGCAGTATAATGCTCGACGGTCGACCTTATTCATTTTTATTGTCTATACTTATACTCTCTAACGGATTGATACCATATCTAAACCTTTTAATTATTGAAAGGATAGTTTCAAATATGACGGATTGGTTCAACGGGAACGGCAGTATACGAAGTTTCATTATGTATATTCTGTTGCTTATTACTGTTATGACATTCGGAAACATCAGAGAATTACTTGAACAACTGCTTATCCTCAAATGCTCCGACAAACTACGCGACATCTATATTCCAAAGCTGTTTCGGAAAATGCGTCGTGTAGATTACGCAATATACGAAAGCGTACCAATACAAGATTATATCAGCCGCCTTGGAACTACGCCTGAAATCACAATAACAGAAACGATTTGGAATCTGTTGTTTTTTCCAAAAATCATTATTGAGTTTTTGGGGTATATAGCATATCTTGCGGCAGTTGATTTTGTAATATTGGCGGTATACATTGTTTTATCCATCCCTGTTGCTGTCGTGTCATATCATACCATAAGAAGCACTAATCAATTTACCTTGTCCCAAACGGCTAAAAGCCGAAAGGTAGGTTATATCAGTTCTTTACTGACCGACAAAACCGCAGTTAATGAAATACGCATTTTCTCGCTGTTCGATCATTTCAAAAATATGTGGCTCCGTGAAAACAAAATTCTGTTTGATAAACGAATGGAACATAACGTTAAAATACGTACCAAAGAGCGAATTACAAGATGGACTGAAATACTGTTTATTCTGTTTGTCATTATTATTTCTGCTCTGTCCCTTCACCGTGGAGAGATAACGTCTGCAATATTCCTGTCACTTGTATCGCAAATTCAGGAAATCACTGCATCTTTGACATATTATTTGCCATATACATTACTTGGTCTTTCCGATGGCATACGGTATTTTTCCGAGCTGTACGATTTTATGCATATGGATGAGAGGGAACGCTGTACGGTTTCCTGCCTCAACGACACATCGGATTTTGAGATCACATTTGACCATGTTTCATTTACCTATCCTAACACGAATCATCCGGTTTTGTCAGATGTAAGTTTCACCGTGCATAAGGGTGAAAAAGTTGCACTCGTTGGACTTAACGGTTCTGGCAAAACAACGATTCTGAAAATTCTTGCCGGGCTGTATATACCGACAAGCGGCAGAGCAACGGTGAATGGAATTGATATCCGGTCACTTGATGATAGGACAAAGAGCAGTTTGTTAAGTATTGTTTTTCAGGATTACTGCAAATTTGATATGACAATCAGAGAAAACATTACCCTTGGTAAAACCGAAGCTGAAACAAACGATGAGAAGATCAACGACTGCATTCACGTAAGCGGGCTTGATGATCTTATGGAAAACACAAACCTTGAACAGCCGCTTGGTATTTTTAACGAAAACGGCCGGGGACTTTCCGTAGGGCAGTATCAAAAAATCGCATTATGCCGTGCATTATATGCCAATGCATCCATGCTTGTGTTGGATGAACCAACCGCCTCTCTTGACCCCAAAGCGGAAGTAGAACTGTACCACAACATTTTGAATACATCTGCTAATAAAACATCACTATTGATATCCCATCGACTTGGTGCAGTCAGTCACTGCAACAAGATTTTTGTGTTGGATGACGGCATTATCAAAGAATGCGGATCGCATACGGAGCTTATGAATATGCCTGACGGTATCTATCGAAAACTTTATGAGACACAAAAAGCGTGGTATGTATGAAAAAGCAGAATGAACTTGGGCTTTTCGGTCTTTTTATAAAATTGACAGCCAAGCTGATATCCCGCGAATTTCTGTTACTATTGAGTTTTTCGATAGTTTCAGGTTGTATGTCGGCGGTGTCAGTTTGGGCTTGGAAACTGTTATTTGATGCATCTGCTGTGTTGACAAAACAGGCTTTGGGGCTGTCAATGTTTTTATATCCATGTGTTCTGATCTTCACTGTCCTTATTGCAAACTATTTGTTGTCGGTATTCAAAGCAAGGTATATCACACAAGCTGAAGAAACTATACGCACAAAGCTTCTGTCAAAACTTTTTGATGATATCAACCGTATCCCCGCTGACTGCTTCAACAGTTGTACCTTTTATGACAGCATCCAGCGAGTACAGGGGTTTATTGGCGGTAATCGTTTTACATTACTGATAAAAAGAGTCTTTCTGATCATACAATCCGCCGTCACTTGCGTTAGTGTCTCGCTTGTAATTGCTTCATATCATTACTTTCTGATAATTCTATGTGTAGTAAGTATTCTTCCGCCGGCTATATTCCGAATAATCCGCGGAAAACGATATTACTATCTTGCCAAATTCCAAACGAGTGATAAACGAACACTCGGATATTATTTTTCACTTCTCACCTCACCTGAAAGCCTTAAGGAACTGCGTACGTACAATGCCTGTCAGTATATTGAAAAGAAACGTAATGATCTTCAAAGAAAACTGAGCAAGGAAGAATCGGAATTTCTTAAAAAGAACGGGGTTATTCAATTGTTGATCGATCTTTCAAGAACAATTGGTGTCGGATTAGGAGTTACCGTAACGGGAATTCTTGTTATATTGGGGAAAATCAGTGTAGGGATGTTTGCCAGCTCGATCTCAGCATTTCAGAATTTACAAAGGGCTTTTTCAACAATTCTTATTACATTTGGCTTAATTGACGTGGACCTTCTGAATTTCCGTGAGTTTATTGAATTTGAAGAATCTCTTCCGGAAGAAAAGATATATCCATATAACGATAAACTGTATTTTTCAGATAAGATTACATTCCGTAATGTGGCATACCATTATCACGGACAAGAGAAAAATGCGATTGATTACATCAATGTAAACATAAACAAAGGTGAAACCATCGCAGTATTCGGTCTCAACGGAGCGGGAAAATCTACCTTTGTTAAGCTTTTACTCGGCTTGTATTCTCCAACGTCGGGTGAAATATTGGTAGACGGTATCCCGATGGATAAATACAATCCGGCATTAATCTTTAAAGAAACCTCGGCAGTTTTTCAGGATTTTATAAGATATAAATTCACATTCAAAGATAACATTGCATTGGGGTGTTTGGATAAAGACAGCAACGCAATTAACAAGGTTACTGTTCTATCCGGTACAGAAGAGGTGTTATCAATACTTGAAAACGGTATGGAAACACAGTTGGGAACTGAATTTGGGGGAGTAGAGTTGTCGGGTGGTCAGTGGCAACGTATGGCAATCGCACGTGCAATGATGAAAGAAGCGTCAATAATTGTACTCGATGAACCGACGTCGGCGATCGATCCCCTCGAAGAATACGGTATATTAAGCAGATTTAAAGAGATGACTAAAGGTAAGACCTCGGTAATAATATCACACAGAGTTTCTTTGTCTAAGTTAGCAGACAAAATATTAGTTTTTGAAGATGGAAAAATCGTAGAATCCGGAACACACGAAGAATTAATACTGAGAAATGGAAAATATTGTGACCTTTATTTAAAACAATCTACAATGTATATATAAACTTGCACCAAAGTCATTACGTAGCGGTAACAGTCATAAAATCTGCCGAAACTGATATTCTTACCCGCACACAAAACACACGCCCGACGTTGGGATAAGCCAACGTCGGGCGTTTTGTATTACGGTATTATCTTACTTTACTTCAACGGTCCAGCCGAAGGTGTCTTCTACCTTACCCCACTGAATGCCTGTGAGGGTGTCGTAAAGCTTCTGGGTCAGCTCGCCGATCTTGCCGCCGCCAACGGGATACTTTACGTCCTTGTAGCAAAGCTCACCGATGGGAGATACAACTGCCGCTGTACCGCAGCCCCATGCCTCTTCAAGCGTGCCGTTTGCCATAGCCTCTTCAAGCTCGTCGATGCTGAGGAGACGCTCGGTGATTTTTACGCCTTCGCTCTTCAGAAGCTCGATGATGGACTTTCTTGTGATACCGGGAAGAATGGAGCCGGAAAGCATGGGAGTGATGACCTCGCCTGCGATCTTGAACATTACGTTCATGGCGCCAACCTCTTCAATGTACTTTCTCTCAACACCGTCAAGCCAAAGTACCTGAGAATAGCCCTTCTTCTCTGCTCTCTCGCCCGCTCTGTTACTTGCCGCATAGTTACCGCCGCACTTTGCGTAACCGGTACCGCCGCGGACAGCGCGTACGTCCTCGTCCTCGATCATGATGCGGACGGGATTGATGCCCTCCTTGTAGTAGCTTCCAACGGGAGACGCGATGATCACGAAGGTAGCGTTATGTACTGCGTGAACGCCGAGAGTTTCGTCGTTACCGAACATGAAGGGACGAAGGTACAGAGACGTACCGGGTGCGGAGGGAGTCCAGTCCTTTTCGCAGCCGACGAAAGTCATGAGTGCTTCGTAAGCGATGTCCTCGGGGATCTGAGGCAGGCAGAGACGCTCTGCGGAAGTGTTCATACGGCGGATGTTCTCAATGGGACGGAACATCTGTACCGTGCCGTCTGCGCGGCGATACGCCTTAAGGCCCTCAAAGATCTCGCTTCCGTAGTGAAGCACTGTGGAGGCGGGATGGATGGACAGATTCTCAAAGGGAACGATGCGGGCATCGTGCCAGCCCTCTTCCTTTGAGTAGTCCATGATAAACATATGATCTGTGAATATCTTACCGAAGCCAAGGCTTGACTCGTCGGGCTTAGCCTTAGGGGTAGGTGTTTTTACGATCTTGATTTCCATTTCAAATCATCTCCTATTTGCGTCTCGGCTCAATATTCAGCGCCGAGCTTCATTGCCTTCTTGTTTACCTCAAGCATATTTGCGTGCTTTGCGGAAATTACCTTCTTGAGGGTAGCCTCGATGCTCTCCTCGTCGTAGTCACCGATCTCGCGGAGCACCTTGCCTACGATGATCATGTTGGCAAGTGTGGGGAAACCGTTTTCGCTTGCGAGAGCAGTTGCGGGAATGTAGAACACCTTTACGTCGTCTCTTTCCACCTTTCTCTCGATGAGAGTGGAGTCAGCGAATATCATTCCGCCGGGAGCTACCGCATTTTCATAGCGGTCAAGGGAGGGCAGGTTCATTGCCACGAGAACGTCGGGAGTTGAAACGATGGGAGAGCCTACCTGCTCGTCGCTTACGATAACTCCGCAGCTTGCCGTACCGCCGCGCATTTCGGGCCCGTAGGAAGGAAGCCAGCTTACCTGTTTGTCGTCGGTGAGACCCTTGTAGGCGATAAACTTACCGGAGAACAGGATTC
>CAYYRY010000119.1:0-6054 GCA_964474245.1 uncultured Ruminococcus sp.
TATATACCGAAATGATAAAATAATACATATACTAAATCCCCCGAAAAGGAGACAACCCATGAAAATGAAGAAGACCCTGTCCGCCATTCTCGCCACTCTGATGCTTCTTTCCGTCCTCACGGTGGGCATCCCCGCGGCTGAGGAAACTCTTCCCTTCACCGACGTGAAGAAGAACTGGTCATACGAGCCTATTAAGTACGTATACGAAACGGGACTTATGAACGGCACAGGTGACGGTACCAAGTTCTCCCCCGACATGAACCTGTCCCGAGGAATGGTCGTAACCGTTCTTTACCGTAACGACGGTGCAAAGGACGGTGTATACCCTAACCTCTTCGCAGACGTTCCGGACGGTAAATACTATTCCACGGCTGCAGCCTGGGCGTATAAGAACGGCATCGTCAACGGTACCGGTACAAATGAATGGGGTGACCCCATTTTCTCGCCTGATAACAACATCACCCGCCAGGAGCTTGCCGCCATGATCGGACGTTACGCGGCTTACTGCCACGTTGACACCGCCAAGAACACTGCCGACATCTCCTCCTTTCCCGACGGAGATAAGGTAGCAAAGTGGGCGCAGGACACCTTCAAGTGGGCATCCGGTACAGGTATCATCACAGGTAAGGGAGGCGGCAGTGCGGCTACCCTTTCACCCAAGGACCTTGCCACAAGAGCCGAATTTGCAACCATAATCAAGCGCTTCAACGAAAAAGAAGCGGCAAGAGAGTTTTCGTACAAGCTGGCATATACGGAACCGATTCCCCTCTCAAGCTTCACCGAAAAGGCTCCGTCCCTTGTGAAGGATGCTGATATCTACGTGGCTGTAGACGGTAATGACAGCAACGACGGTACCATAGATGCCCCCCTCGCTACCTTTGAGGCGGCTAAGGCCAAGGCAAATCAACTCAAGGCCGGCAAAACGGGTGGTGTCGTAGTCGCATTCATGGGCGGAAACTACGGCACCCTCGACAACGTTACCTTCACCCCCGACGACTCGGGTACCGAAGGCGCTCCCATCACCTACTGTGCATACGGCGACGGCGACGTTATATTCCAGAACGGAATCGAGCTTTTGAAAAAGGATTTTGTCCCCGTCACCGAGGATGACTACTATCTGCTCGGAGAAGTAGACAAGACTAAGGTATATAAGATCGATCTCAAGGGAAAGATAGATTCATTCTCCGACAAGAATATCGTTTTCAGTCAGACCGATATGTGTCATGAGGCAAGAATTCCAAACAAAAAGCCCGGCAGCGTTGAGCAGGCTTACTGGAACGTAACTACTACTCACAACGAAAGAGAAAGCATTCTCCTTCAAAGCTATCTTCCCGGCACCGTCAGCGCCTTCAGAACCACCAAGGGTATGAAGGTAACAGGTATGCTCCGCACCGGCTGGCTCGTTGACACCTTCCCCGTTAAATCCTTTGATCCCGAAACGGGCATCCTCGTCTTTGATTTCGAGAACTGCAGTTTTGACAACGGCTACGATCTTGACGATTACGTGCTCGCCTATGAGGGAAGAATGGATGACTACGTATTTTTCCATAATCTCTCCGACCAAATTGATGCCAAGGGAGAGTATTGGTTCGACAACGACACATTTACCCTCTATATGTACAAACCCGAGGAGGATCATTTCCTCAGCACCAGCGGTACCTTCATGACCTTTGTGGAGGACACCGAATACATCAATTTCACAGACCTCAGATTCATTGGAACAACGGACGATGCCGTTGACATGGATGCCAATCATGTAACCTTTGACGGATGTACATTCGGTAACGTGGCGGGATCCGCCTGCATCATGACCGAATGGGGCTATCGCGTAAACAATATCACCGTCAAGAACTGTGAGTTCTATAATTTCTACGACAAGGGCGTCTCCATTTTCGGCTCTTGGCCGGAGCTTGCTAATATAACTCATTCCCACATCGTGATAACCAACAACTATTTCCACGATTTCTCCTCCCCTCAGACATTCGGTGCCGCTGTCAATCTCACCAATACTGTTGGTACAGTTATCTCTCACAACGAGTTTGTAAACGGCGCTCACGCGGGTATTTCCTTCGGAAGCTGTATAGACACCGTTATAGAATACAACGTACTCGACAACATGATGAGTTCCACCGTTGACTACGGTGCAATATATAACTTCAACACCATTCTCCACAGAGGAAATATCGTAAGATACAACATCATCAAAAATATCCGCACCGCCGGCGGAGCATACGGTGTTTATATCGACGGCTCATACGCCCAGGAGGTATACGGAAATATCTTCTACAATGCAGGTGACAGAGACGTGGTAAGCAACGGCGGCCGTGAAAACAATATTCACGATAATATCTCGATCCGCAGTGAAGGAGTACTGGGAGACTTCATGCTCTATAACTCAGGTGCCGTTAACATCGAGGATGACGGAACGTTCACTGTCAACACCGGCGTTTACAATTCGGCAGTAGGTGAGATCAACCAAAGACCTGCCGTAGACTCGGAGAACTACGCAAAGTGGTATGAAAGATGGCCCATGCTGTACGAATACTCCTACGACATAAATGATATCGACAAGTACGAATGTATCTACAGAACAGTCAACTTCATAAAGAGCAACGCCCTCTTTGGGACGAAGTTGGAGATGGGCAAGGAACTTATCACCTTCGGTGTTTCGGAAAACAACGCAGAGTATGCTCTCACCGAAAACCCCTTCCTTGCAGATCCTACCCACGGTGACTACACAGTAACCGATACGTCAGAATTCTTCGACACCCAATACGCCAAGATAGGCCGTTATTGATCTGTCTACAGTCAACGGTGTAAGGCAAAATTATCACTGACCATCGTAACATGACTTATTATCTCCTCCGTCGCAGACGGGGGAGATTTGTTTGGTGTAACCAAACAAAAATCATTGACAAATTCACGAATGCTTGGTATAATTTATTTGTATAAAATTACTTATGTAAGGAGTAAAACCATATGAAAGCACGGAAGCTTTTATCAGCTCTCCTCGCCTCTTTGATGCTTCTTTCCGTTCTCACGGTAGGCATGACGGCGGCTGAGGCAGAGCTCCCCTTCACGGACGTGAAGAAGAACTGGTCCTACGAGCCGATCAAATACGTTTATGAGGCGGGACTCATGAACGGCACGGGCGACGGAACTACCTTCTCCCCTAACATGAACCTGTCCCGCGGAATGGTCGTCACCGTTCTTTACAGAAACGATGGCTCACCCGACGGCGCATACCCCGCTGTATTCTCTGACGTTGCGGAGGGTAAATATTACGCCTCCGCCGCGGCATGGGCGTACGCTAACGGTATCGTTACAGGTACGGGTACAGACGATTGGGGCGAGCCCATCTTCTCCCCAAATAACGATATCACCCGTCAGGAGCTTGCAACCATGTTCGCTCGTTATGCGGCATACAAGCACGTTAACACCGAGAAGAACACCGCAGATATCGCTTCCTTCCCCGACAGCGGTAAGGTTGCAAAATGGGCAAGCGGCGCTACAAAATGGTCGGTTGGCACCGGTCTTATCACAGGTAAGGGCGCCGGAGACTCTGCTCTTCTTGCTCCCACCGATAAGGCAACACGCGCTGAGTTTGCTACCATCATCAAGCGCTACAACGAAAAGGATGCTTCTCGCGAATTCACCTACAATCTCGCATATGAAAAGCCCGTTCTTAAGAATTCCTACACCGAGCCCGAGTATCCCCTCGTAAAAGACGCCGACATCTACGTTGCAGTTGACGGAAACGACAAGAACGACGGCTCCATTAACAAGCCTCTTGCTACCTTTGCTGCCGCTAAGGCAAAGGTTCAGGAGATCAAAAAGTCCAAGACATCAGGCGAGATCAAGGTTGCCTTCAAGGGCGGCGACTACGGTGCACTTAATAACCTTCAGTTCACCCCCGAGGACAGCGGAAGCAAGGATCTCAAAATAACCTACTGCGCTTACGGTGACAGTCCCGTTTACTTCACCGGCGGTGTGTTCATTGAAGAAAGCGAATTCAAGGCGCTCAGCGACTCAGAAAAAGCTCTTTTCGACAGCAAAGCTGTATCAAGCATCAAGAAGGTAGATCTTTCCTTATCCGAAGCGGCAGACCTTTTCACATCTTCAAGCATGCTCTTTAACGACGACGGCTTCTGCACAGTTGCAAGATACCCCAACGAAATCGGTAACAAAGCTACCAATATCGAAGGATCTATCGTACAGCAGATTCCCCTTCCCGGACACACTCACGAGGAGCTGCTGGAGATCGCGCAGACATCGGGAGACCAGGACCTTCTCAAAACCTTGACCGAGCAGAAGAAGGTAACCGCTCTCGCTCAGTTCAAGGCTCAGCTTGACAAATATCCCTCTCTTGAAGGCGTAATGATCTGCGGTAACATCTCAAAGATATGGCACGCAGACAACCTTGAGATCGAATCCTACGACAAGGAAACGGGTATCATCGCATTCAAGAAGTCACCTCAGTACGGATTTGTAAACTACGATGAGAACTACGCGGCCGTTTATATCTCAGGTGCTTCTGTCGACCTTGACTGTGACGGTGAGTACTGGTTTGACGCTTCCACCAAGACTCTCTACGTATACGCTCCCGCAGGCAAGTACCTGATGGGACATCAGGATACCTTCGTCACGATGGAAAGAGCAAATAATATCTCCTTCGTGAAGCTGAACTTCCGCGGTGCTACCGACACATCCATAAAGCTTTCATGCTGTAACGGATTCGCGTTTGACATGGGTACACTGCTCTATTCAGGCGGTACCTACGGCTTTGAGGCAGACGAATGTATCAACGTAAAGATCACAAACAGCGAGCTTGCTTACTTCGCAGACGAGGGATTACATATTCAGTCTCCCACAAGCGAATACGCCGTTGAGGGCTACCACCCCTACGCGCTCATCAGCGACGGTCTGGTTATCGACAACAACGCCATCCATGACATCGGTCTCATTACGGTAGGCGTTGACACGTCAGGTATCCGTCTCTGCAATACGGTCAAGAGCCAGATCACCCACAACGAGATCTACAATTCCGATCGCTGTGCTATCCGCTATGACGACTGTATTATGACAGATATCGCGTACAACTACTTCCACCACTGTATGCTCAACTCTGCCGACGGTGGCGTTGTATACGGCTTCAGATCTCTTACCTTCAGAGACAATAACGTAAGATACAACCTTTTCACCGACATTCCCAATAGAACCGGCGCGCAGTACGCCATCTACAACGACGGTGCTCACGCATGGAACATCTACGGTAACGTATTCTACGGCGCGGGTACTATAAACGTGGTCCTTAACGGCGGACGCGACAACTACGTTTATGAGAACGTCTGCATCAACTCCGGCGATCCCAAGAGTTCCTTTATGCTCTACAACTCCGACATGATCGACGAAGAGCCGACCGAGGAGATCAAGATCGGTCCCGATGAAGAGGTAGAGGCAACCTTCCAATATCTCTCTCGCAAGCCTGAAGAGGGCGAGCCCTACTACGATCTGTGGCGTGAGACATGGCCTCTTCTCTACGACTTCTACCTTGATTTCAAGGACGTTGACAAGGGTCCCCAGTGTATCTACTACACGATAAACCACATCAAGAACAACTATCTGTTAGATATGTCCTGCTCTATCGAAGAAAACTCTATCGCCGACAAGTTCGGTGACTACGAGGGCAACTTAGAGCTTACCACAGACACAAACGAGTATTTTGCAGACCCCACCCACGGCGACTACTCACCTGCAAAGGGAGTATCTATGCCTAACAACCACTTTGACAAGATCGGTAGATATTAAAGAGTTATGATTGCCCTGCGGGCAAACTATGAGTTATGATTGTCCTGCGGACAAGTTATGGAGTTATACTGCAACAAAATCACTCATAACGCCGAGCGTCGGCGAGACTCATAACTGATAACTCATCTGGGGCTGTCGCAAGTTGAAAAAAACGACTTGCGACAGCCCCTTTGTATTGTATAACTATACAAAAAGGCTCAATGTCAATAGTTGGGGTAAACAAAAAATCAAACAAAATAAAGGATG
>CAYYRY010000120.1:0-5971 GCA_964474245.1 uncultured Ruminococcus sp.
CAAACGGGATATTCTGAGGCTCGCCTTTTCGTGGGATAAAGGTAAGCTTTGAGGGGCAAGACATTTTATCGATGAGGATGGCACCGTCTTCACCGTTTATAACACTGGGGGATACGGAATCGAATATTTTTGAGTAGGATACAGTTACGTTCATGTCGTCATAGTGCATGATGATCTCTCCCGAACCCTCGAAGCCGTTTTCGAGAATGACTGAGGACGAGTGTATCTCACCTGTCGGAGCTCCGAAAAGGCGCAGAGCAAAGTGAAGGGGATATATGCCTATGTCCATGAGGGCTGAATTTGAAAATTCCGGCTTGAAAGCCTGGAGCACTTCACCTGCGCGGTATTTGTCGTATCTTGACGAATACTGACAGAATTCAAAGGATACTCTGCGGATCTTTCCAACACGGGACAGGTTTTCACGTACTGCTTCAAGGGCAGGGTCAAATGCGGGACGCATGGCTTCAAGAAGGATTACTCCGGCATCCTCCGCTGCAGTTTTCATTTTTTTATATTCATTATAATTTGAAGCGACAGGCTTTTCACATAGGACGTGCTTGCCGTGCTTTATGCTGTCTAAGGCCTGCTTACAGTGCAGGCAGTTGGGACTTGCAATATATACGGCGTCTATATCCGACGACAGAAATTCTTCCATATCGGTATAAACTTCAGGGATGTTATGAGCTGTTGCGAATGAATTGCCTTTTTCGACAGTTCTGGAATATACAGCAGAGATCGTAGTACAGTCAAGAGAAGCGGCGGCATCGGCAAGCCAGTCGCTTACGAAGTTTGTACCGATAATTCCGATTTTAAGTGGGGTCATTACAGAATCTCCTTTTTTATAGCTACTGCTGTCCCAACATGGGACAGCAGTAATTTGGTTAAGTACTTTTATTTTGACGTGACCTTGACGGTCTTTCTGATCTCTATTGGACCGAGAAGTCCTGCAGGCTCCAGTACAAGGAACTTGGAGCAAAGGTCTCTCTGTTCGTAGGCAAGATTATTGGTCACGATAACCTTCAGGGCGTTTTTGCCGCATACGAGGTGTTCCGATACGTCAAGCTTGTAGGGGGGCGCGATCTTTGTACCGACGTAGCTTCCGTTAAGCCATACCTCAGCTGTTTCTCCTACGGAACCAAGGCTGAGAAGATAACGGGATTCATCCTTTTCATTGTATTCAAACTCACCCTCGTATACCATATAGCCTCCGAAATGAGGATACATATCAGAAGAGCAGATATTCTTGAGTGTATCAAGCTTAAAGGTCGCCATGGGGGTGTTTGGATAATTCTCTGCAGTATACAGGGATACGTTGAACTCTGGGGTAACTTCAACTTCCTTATCGGGAGCATACTTTACGTATTCCGGGAGACCGTCGGGAAGCTTGCCGAAGACAAGTATTACGGATTCGTAAGGCTCAAGACGGATGCGGAGATTGCGGTCGTCGCTGGTTGCGAGGTACGCTTTATTTTCCATGGGATAGTATACTGCGTATTCGCCGCCGTCGTATGCATCAAAGGAAATAGAGCTGAGCATATCACAGCCGATACCTTCGTTGGTGAGCATATACGCATGGGTGTCGCCGTCGGTATAGTGATAGAAGCGGAGTCCTTCAGCTTCCGTTGAACAGGTGATGTCATAATATCCGTGCTCTCTCATCCACAATGCAAGATCGTCGGCAGAAATTGTGTGGATATGTCCGTTTCTGGGCCACATGATGCGCTTTGCGGGACGTTCACAGGTGCTCTTCGTGATCTTGTCGAGGAATACGACGTCAACACCTGCCTTGGATGCTTCCTTGATCTTGGATACAACCTTTTCGGGGAGATACTCTGCGGTGGGAACAACAAGACAGGGGAATTTTTCTCTGCCGAGACACAGGCATCCGTCGCTGATGAGAGCTGAGTCAAGGTAATCGGAGGAGATGATATCGAAGTCTATATGACCGAGGGTCAGAGTTCTTGCGGGCTTGTAGAAATACATATAATCACCGCCGGACCACTCTGTCTCTGCATGATAGAGGATGGCACAGTCAGCACGGTGTACACCGTCGGATGTGAGGGTAGCTACTCTGTTCATGTACTCCATAATGAGACGGAAGTCACGGAACTGAGGGTTGTGTCCTGCACCGGTGAACTGAGGAGGTACCTCGTCGGGAAACTTGGCTGAAAAGGCGTGGGGGACGAAATTGTTGATTCCGCGGACGAGCATATGGTCTGTCAGCCACTTCATCATTTTGAGTCCCTCTGCCCAACCGTAAGCACCGTAGATCTCACACATAGCGCGTCCTGCCTTCTCCGGCTGGATATGTGCGTGGGATGCCGCCATTTTTGCAAGGCTGAAGTGGAAGAAATCGGGGTCGGCAATATCATACCAGCAGTTACAGGAATTGGGATGATTGGTCATGCCGGGAACTATCTGATGGAGCACTACGTCGCAGCCTGCCATGTCCTGACCGTCGAGGGCACGGAAAAAGTGACCTCCGCTGGCCATATTGGTATGCTGGTTGTGGTCTTCAACGACGTGACCTATGTACATGACACCGTGGTCTCTGCACCATGCACCGACTCTGTCGCAGAAGCAGGTCTTATAGAGCATGGTAACGCTGTCCATATAGGCAACACGGTATGCGGGGGATATGCCGCCCATATTGAAGAAGAGAGAGGGAAGATGCAGTTTCCATGATCTGCCGTATCTCTTTTCCATCTCTGCCATTATATAGCGGTTCCAGGGGTACTTTGCGTGGGACGCAGTTTCGCCCTTGACGGGTAGACGTGATTTGTCCATTATGAACGGTTCGTCGCTGAAGAAACCTACGAAGGGATCTCCGAAGTATTCCTTAAGATTTTCATAATGAGGCTCATATATTTCCCCAAACATGAGGTCAACGGATTCGGGATTTGTAAAGTCAACTCTGCCGTCCGCTTCGGGGCGCTCGAAAATGAAGAATACACGCCATAGTCCTTCCGGGAGATCAACGTATACAAGGCCGTCGCAGAGTCTGTCCGTTATGTCGATACATTCGCCGGTCAGTGCCTGTGCAGGTCCCTCCTCGCAGCGGCAGGCGATAATGGCAAGAAGCTCGTCGCCGGCTTTTTTATCAGCCCATCCGTCCTCTTCGGTGGGGCCGTCAAATATGACAGCACCGTCCTTGATGGGACCGAATATATCCATATGCTTCTCTGTGATCGCTCTTTTGCCAAGCCTGTGAGGCACGCCCCTTTTCATAACACCGTTACAGAAGCCGGTGGGAAAGTATTTGTCATCAAGTATCCATGCCTCCATTCCCAGCTTGCGGCATTCGTCAAGGATCACACGGACGTCATCAAACCATCCTTTACGGGCAAATTCCTCGTGAGGACGGGATTCTATGCATACGGCACGGGCGCCGGAATCGTATATGTTGTGCAACTCTCCCTTGAGTATATCGTCATCCTCTCCGTGCTGCCAGAAGAAGGGCAGAATGTGGTTTTCACTTTCGCCCGCAAGGATGCGGGTCAGCTTGTCTTTAAGTATCATAAGTAATCTCCATTCAGCCGCATTATCACATGAGCTGTGCGGCTGTACATATAGTGATAAAACAGTTTTTTGTGGCTGTTTTCTTTTCCCTCTTTTTGCTGAAGCAAAAGAGGTGACTGTCAACATCATTATACTCTATAAGATGTCAGTAGTCAATAATTTTTTTGCCTGACAAAACAGTTTTTTATATGAATTTTACATGAGACGGAGATGAAGTAATTCTGAATAATTCAAAATTCTTCTTTAATATAAAAATATCTTGCAAATGAGATGAATCCGTGGTACAATATATATGTATGCTGTAAAATTGTGTAGAAAGGGGACTTTGCCATGGCTCGTAAGTACCGTCCGTATGTTATCGGACTTTGCGGAAGAAGCGGTTCAGGCAAGAGCTTTGTTGCACGTTTGTTTGACAGATCAGGAATACCGACTATAGATACAGATGAGATATATAAGGAGATGACAAAGGCTCCGGAAAATGGGAAGCTGTCCGCTTGCATGAAGGCACTCGTGCGTGAGTTCGGGGACGTGATCCTGTCGAGTGATCTGTCGCTGAACAGAAAAGCACTTGCAGATATAGTGTTTGCCGATGACGGACATGAAAAAAGAAAACGTCTCAATGAAATCACTCATGCGTATATTCTTAGGGAAACAGAACGCAGAGTTAATGAATTCGGCAGATTCGGAGAATGGGCGGTTATCGTTGATGCACCTCTGCTTTACGAAAGCGGATATGATAAAAAATGCGACTATGTTGTGGCTGCCTGCGCGCCAGAGGACGTTCTTATTGCGAGGATCGTCAAACGTGACGGTATCGATGCTGAAGCAGCTGCGAGACGGCTTGCGGTGCAGATCAGTGATGACGACTTAAGACAAAGGGCGGATTTTGTTATTGATACAGATAACACAGAGGAATATTTGATTGATAAGATCGATAACATTCTGGTATTCATAAGAATTTTTACGGAAGGTTAAGCGCAATGAAAAATAAGTCGCCTGTGTGGCGTAGTGTTATAATAATAGCGATACTTATTGTTTCGGCTTTGGTGGGACTGATATACAGCATGGTCTGGAGCAAAATAGACGAGCAGGTGTATTCAAGAGAGTATTCTGAGCTTGTAGAAAAGTACGCTGAAGAATATGCTGTTCCCGAATATATTATTTACGCTGTCATGAAGACGGAAAGCGGATTTGATTCAGGCGCTGTCGGTGAGGATGGCGGA
Organism: uncultured Ruminococcus sp.; assembly: GCA_964474245.1. Classification (GTDB taxonomy): domain Bacteria; phylum Bacillota; class Clostridia; order Oscillospirales; family CAG-272; genus RUG11130. The sequence goes on from CAYYRY010000120.1 coordinate 4,743, forward strand.
GTCGGACGCATGGGAGTTTATCCCGAAGGGTTTGATGAAATGTTACTTATGACGAGAGAAGACCTGACGGGGGATGCCCTGTACGGTCCCGAAACCAATATTAAATACGGAACGTATCGTCTGTCCATCCTTTATAACAGATTTGAAAAATGGAGTTACGTTTATGCGGCGTGGAACGTTGATATGGACGTATCTGAGTCGTGGCTTGATGACGACGGGAATTATAACGAAGACGGTATATTTGTAAACGTTCCGAATGAAGATGCAGTAAAGCTTGGAGAGAAGCTTGAAAAATGCGTCGATAAGTACCGTGAGATGTACTACTGAGCAGCTTGCGGTGGTATCTGAATATCTGAACTAAAAAACTTGATATATAATCGGAGGTAATTATGAGCACAGAGAAAAAGTCAACTCTTCTTGCAAAGGAGCTTTTCTACAAGAAGAAAAACGTATTTGATTCCAAGACCGCTGAAGAACGCGCCGCTATGATGGCATTTGCCGAGGACTATAAGGCATGGCTTGACAAAAGCAAGACAGAGCGCGAGGCTGTGGATGAAATGGTGAAGATCCTGGCTGAGGCAGGCTTCAGAGAGTATAAGCTTGGTGAAGCGGTTAAGCCCGGCGACAAGCTCATGTACAACAACCGCGGCAAGAATCTGTTTGCCATCACTGTGGGAACGAGATCCATTGAGGATGGAGTGCGCATAACCGCATCTCACATCGACTCCCCCAGACTTGACCTCAAGCCCTGTCCCCTTTATGAAAACGAGGGTATCGGATACTTCAAGACCCACTATTACGGCGGTGTAAGAAAGTATCAGTGGGCGACCATTCCCCTTGCTCTTCACGGTGTGATCACCAAGGCTGACGGTACTACCGTGTGCGTGAACATCGGTGAGGATGCGGGAGATCCCGTATTCTGCATTTCCGACCTTCTCCCTCATCTTGCAAAGGATCAGGCTCAGAAGACTCTTGCTCAGGCTTTCACAGGTGAGGGACTCAACATTATGATCTGTTCTTCACCTTATATTGACGAAGACGGTGTTGTTACCGACGAGGGAGTTAAGCTCAACGTTATGGCGGCACTCAATGAGAAGTACGGCATCGTTGAAGCTGATTTCCTCAGCGCAGAGCTGACTATAGTTCCTGCAGGCAAGTCCGTTGACGTTGGCCTTGACAGATGGCTTATCGGCGGCTACGGCCACGACGACAGATGCTGTGCCTACACC
>CAYYRY010000121.1:0-5970 GCA_964474245.1 uncultured Ruminococcus sp.
TCCGTGAAGGGGAGCTCATCCTCAGCCGCAACACCCGTGATGCATACGCTCAGCAGCATCAGCGCGGCGAGAATTATGGATAAAAGTTTTACGGATTTCATAATGATTACCTCCAAAAATCATAATTATATGGTCAAATAAATTGTAACACCAACAAACGCAAAAGTCAACAACAGTTTGTGATTTAATACAGTTTATGCCATCTCAAGGCGCAATCCTTGCCATATTTTCTCCAAAAACCATACAGTACGTAAAAACTGCCGTAAACAAAAGCAACCGTTATCTCAAGCACAGCCGACCATTTGAGATAACGGTTGTTTCAGTTTTAACTTTAATGAGCTTACTATTATCATCCGATAATAATTAGCAGCCTTCCGCCAAAGCCTCTCCAAACGGATAAATATAGCGTTCCCTATAGGATTCATTGCTTTTACAGTACTTCTTAAAATCGCGGATACGTTCTTTACCGTCAAAATGCTTTTTCTTACCAAACCAAGCGGGAAGCTTGTATAGCGTTATGCAGTAACCCGTATCACTTATGATGTAGCAATAATTATTGTATGCTACAGCAAAGCATCCGTCATATGCCTCATGGGACAGGTACGAGCGTTCCCATGACGTGCAATCCTCCGCACGTTTCCCCCGCTTCATTGCAAGAGCGATATTCTTTTCTGCAGAACGCAGACTTTTGATATTGCATCTTTCCTTCATACGGTCAATGACGTGCAACGTACTGATAGTTATGTCGGTCTCCATATATTACAGCTCCTTTTTGATGTGTGGTTTTGTTGTGTATTAATTATATCACGGTGTGTTTTTTACCTGTGGTTTTTGTTTATACTTCCACAAAAACCTTGAAAAACCTCAATCAGTATGCTATAATCAGTGTATAATTACCGATCAAAAAATAATCGTCCTGAAAGGATCATGTTATATGTCCACTAAAAAGATCATTATCATTATAGCAGCGGTAGCCATATTGGCATCTGTAATAACGATAGGTGCAATTCTTATATCCGGTACCTCCGCCCCGGAAAATGACACTCCTTCCGACATTCACCAGGAAACCCGAGGGGATGCAATTACGGAAGAAATATCGGATACGGAGAGTCCGACAGAAGGTACATCTTCTGCGACGGAAAATACCCCCTCTGCAACAGAGCCTCAGACCGAAGAAGTCACCACAGAAGAAACGACCGAAGACATTACCGCTGAAATTGAAACGACGGAAACCGAGGTACAGACTACCGCCCCCGTGTATGTTCCCGTTACGGAAATAACGCTTACCGTATACGAGCTTGAGCTTACTGCAGGACATTCACATATGCCTATAGTTACAATGTATCCTGCCGATGCCACAAATGTAGGTGAAATATGGGTAAGCTCCGACACCACCGTTGCCGCCGTGGATATGTACGGGAACATCACCGCTATCGGCGGCGGTCAGTGCACGGTTACTGTAACTTCAGCAGACAACCCCTCCGTATCTGCCTGCGTCACTGTCACCGTCACCGTCCCCACGGAGACCTCGCCTCCCGCAGTAAACGATGTACCCGTTACAGGTGCCCTTACGTACATAGACGGAATACTTGTGGTAAATAAAACCTATCCTCTCCCTGAAGATTACAACCCCGGAGCTGATGCCGAAGCGTATGCGGCACTTACAACCATGTTCAACGCCGCCGCCACAGAGGGAATTTCTCTTTGGGTAAAGTCGGGCTTCAGAAGCTACAATGATCAGAAATGGCAGTACAACTACTACGTCGAGCGCGACGGTGTTGCCCTCGCGGATACTTATTCTGCCCGTCCCGGTCATTCAGAGCACCAAAGCGGTCTTGCCTTTGACCTCAATTCGCTGTACAAATCCTTCGGAGACACCCCTGAGGGTCAGTGGCTTGCCGCAAACTGTCACAAATACGGGTTTATCATCCGTTATCCCGCAGGCAAGGAACACCTTACGGGATATATGTATGAGCCTTGGCACGTAAGATATCTGGGAATTGAAAAGGCTACTGCCGTATTCGAAAGCGGTCTGTGTCTTGAGGAATTTCTGGGTATTACCTCGCAGTACCAATAAATCATATTAATATTTATGAGGAAATAATTATGGATTTTTTCGACAAATACACATCCAACACGATAGCCGCCTCAGGCAATCAGCGTCCCCGTGACTTCACTTCAATGGGACAGGTATGCACCCGTATTTTCTATCGGCTGACCGTCGGAGGTACCTTTGACTATTCGCTCCTTTTCTCAAACATCAACGACAGTACCTTCGATAACGGTGCGGAAGGGTACAAAAACCGCGTATACGACCCGTGGGTCATCCATTCTCTGAAGGTGAGCATATGGGAGCGCGGATGCTTTGACGGCAAGTTTTCTAACGAAGAGCATCACGTTCCGTTAATCGAAAGCAAGATGGGAAAGTCCGTCACGGTCACATTCAACGGACACGAAACAAAGCACGTGTCTCCCGGTGAGTTTTTTAGGACAGATCCCGTCAGTCTTACTGCCGAAAAGGGTGAATACTTATGTGTTGAGCTGACCTTCGAGGGTGGGCTTATTCCGTGCTACGACGAATTTCTCGCTCCCGTATATATGCTGACGGACGGAGAGTGGCGCGTTGCAAGATGTGTTCCTGCTCCCGGTATGATCGGTGCAGCGAGGGATGTCAGAGCAAGAGTCGGCTTCATCGGAGACTCCATTACCTGCGGTTGCGGAACAGAGCCTGATGCATATGCCCATTGGAACGCCCTTCTGACAGATAGATTTGACGAGGACTTTGCATTCCGCAATCTGGGGCTGGGCTACGGTCGAGCTGAGGATGTGGCATCCGGAGGCGCATGGTTCTACAAGGCACGCCACAACGAAGCCATTGTCGTCTGCTTCGGCGTAAACGATATCCTTCAGGGAAGGGATGAAAACGCCATTAAAGCTGACCTTGCCGCCATTGTGAAACGCTTTAAAGCGGAAGGCATGAAGGTACTTCTTCAAACTGTTCCGCCCTTTGATTACGTGGGAGAAAACATTGGAAAGTGGCACCGTATCAACGATTATATCAAAAACACTCTTGCGGGCGAGGCTGACATGATATTCGACAACGTTCCCGTGCTGTGGGTCGACAGCGAGCATCCACATATGGCAAAGTATGACGGTCACCCGGATCACGAAGGCTGTCGCAAATGGGCAGATGCTCTTTATCCAGTGATGAAAGAGTTTTTGCGCGGATTATAATCAGACTACAATATTAAAGCATCGGCAGTATCAAGGCATTTGAAGCTTGGTACTGCCGATGTTTTTTGATGTTGGCAAATATTATTTTACAACGAAGCTCAGCGCATTGCTGCAGGAGCTGTCATGTCCCACAAACAGTAAGAATTCACCCGGTTCCACAATTTCACAGAGATCCATGGTCATAAGCGCAAATCTTTCTGCCGGGATATCAAGAGTTACGCTTACCTTTTTACCGGCGGGAACTTCAGCCTTTACAAATCCGCACAGTTTTCTGTCGGGAGTAGCAACTGAGCTTACCACGTCGCGGAAGTATGCCTGTACGGTTTCAACAGCATCCATGTCTGAATGATTCTCAAGCTCTACGTGTACGGTAAGCGTGTCGTTTGCCGTAATGGTTGGGTTTTCGATATATACATTCTCATAGGTTACGTCGGAATATGAAAGACCGTACCCAAAAGGATAAAGAGGAGTACTTCTGCAATCTCTGTAGCGAGCGAATCTGTCTCTTGGACGTCCGCTTGACAAGATGGCATGATGATACGGCACCTGACCGGAATGATATGGGAACGTGATCGGGAGTCTGCCTGATGGATTGTAGTCACCGAACAGACAATCAAGGGCAGCCCTTCCGCCTTCGACACCCCCGTGCCAGATAACAAGAGCAGCATCTGCAAGCCTCTGAATCTCAGGGCAAGCCAGTGCACGTCCGCACATTATCACGGTGATAACGGTGTGCCCCGCAGCCTTCAGCGCACGGAGATACGCCTGTTGAGATTCCGGAATCGTAAGTCTGACACGTGCAGCATTCTCTCCCGACCATTCGGCACACTCTCCGCAGACGAATATTACCGCGTCACAATCAGCGGCAAGCTTCAGTGCCTCATCAAAGCTGTTTTCATCATATTCACCATCATATTCGCCATCGTGATCAATGCCGCGCAATACTGCATTATAAGGACATCCCGGATGATATACAAAGGAATAACCGCTTTCCTCCATCGCACGTTTTACGGTGTAAACCTGAGCCCCCGGATGCTCCGTAGCCCATGTGCCTACCATATTGTACGTCGATGCCGCAAGGGTTCCGGTCAAGAGATATTTTTTGTCTTTTTTAAGCGGAAGCGTGTCATTTTTGTTTTCAAGCAGTACTATACTTCTGCGGGCTACCTCACGGGCAAGGGAGGTTGCTTCGGGAGCAAACGTAAACTCAGGCTTTTCCTTGAAATACGGGTCTTCAAAAAGTCCGAGGGCAAACTTCACGGTGAGTATCCTGCGCACCGCTTCGTCGATGGCATCGGCAAATCGCTTGTCCTCGCGATACAATAACTCGCAATTCTCATGGAAAACACATGATGCCATATCCATGTCAACTCCGGCAGTTACCGCAAGAGCAGCAGCATCATGACGGTCAGCGGCAACTCTGTGACGGACGAGTTCATCCACCGCATCATAATCCGATACTACGAATCCTTCAAACCCGTAAGTATTTCGCAGTATTTTCGTAAGATATTGTCTGCTGGCAGTAACAGGCAAGCCGTTAAGCACATTGTAAGAACTCATGGCTGACATAGCTCCTGCGTCCACAGCCGCACGGTAAGATTTCATATAATCCATATGTAAGGTACGATCGCTGATATTGCACTCTTCGTAATCACGTCCTGCTTCGGAAAGCCCGTAACCGCAATAGTGCTTGAAGCACGCCGCAACGTACGGATGCCCCGTTTCGGGATCCTTCACCTGCATACCGCGAACTTTTGCTTGTGCAATAAGAGATGCAAGCAGCGGATCTTCACCTGCTCCTTCGGCAACTCTGCCCCAACGGACATCTCGGCACAGATCGATCATCGGAGCAAACACCCAGTTGATACCGTCGGCATAAGCCTCTCTCGCCGCCCATTCTTCAGCTTTTGTCAGTATCTCAGGATCCCACGTTGCCGCTTCCCCGAGGGGAATGGGAAAAATCGTCTTATGACCGTGGATCACGTCATATCCGAACAGCAGAGGAATACCGAGACGGGACTCTTCAACTGCGATACGCTGTACATTATTGGCTTTTTCAATACCTCGAAGTATCATACCTCCAACGGCACCATTACGTACTTTTTCGGTGATCTCCCCGGGGTTTACAGGATGTCCCATATTCCATTCGGTAAGCTCTGCCGCATCATCACAGCATTCAAGATTAAGCTGCCCCACTTTTTCTGCTACGGTCATTTTATTCATCAGTTCATTAACACGAGCTTCATAAGGTGCTGCGTGAAACGGCGATTTTGTCAGATAGTTTTGTTTTGTCATACTTGCCTCCAATGATATCAAGTAAATATATCATTATCATTATAGAATATGATTATTTATTTGTCAAGTACAGCTTTCTGTCTGTTGTTAAGTTGTTATATATTCGCAAGCAAATAACAATACTTGTTTCTACACTATTGACAAATCAATTTTGGTTTGCTATACTATATTCAGTACAGATCGAATATTAAACTCCGCAAGAGTGAGTTTATAAATTTAATTATATTGAAAGGAAATTCAGAAATGGGAAAATTTGTAGTAAAAGAAACAGCAACCGGAATCAAGTTTGACCTTAAGGCAACAAACGGTCAGGTCATCGCAACTTCTGAGGTCTACACTACTAAGGCTGCTTGCCTTAACGGCATCGAAAGTATTAAGACAAACTGCATAGGCGAAGTAGAAGACCAGACAGTTGAGCCGGTAGCAGCAGTTAAGCATCCT
>CAYYRY010000122.1:0-5955 GCA_964474245.1 uncultured Ruminococcus sp.
AAAAGGATTCACTTTACTTTTTTCATATTGCAGCCGCAACGATAATTCAATTTCCCAAGGAAAAGATTATTCCTAACCCGTCCCAGCCGAGAAAGGTATTTGCTGATAAGTCACTGAAATCATTATCTGACAGTATTTCAAATCACGGCATACTGCAGCCTTTACTCGTCCGCCAGTATGGAAGCTCATACGAGCTTATCGCAGGCGAAAGAAGACTGCGAGCCGCAGTTATTGCGGGACTTGAAAAAGTCCCCTGTATTGTTCGCGAATCCGACAATGAGACGTCAGCCGAGATCGCTATTATAGAAAATCTCCAAAGGGAAGATCTGAATATGTTTGAGGAGGCAGAGGCTATTCAGAAACTTATCGAATCATGCGGAATGACACAGGAAAATGCGGCTGTAAAGCTTTCATGCAGCCAGTCATACATAGCCAACAAGCTGAGACTGCTCAAGCTTCCTGATATTCAGAGGCGCGCAATTCTTGAATGTCAACTCACGGAAAGGCACGCTCGTGCTCTGCTCAGAATACATGACAATGACGACAGAGCTGACGTTATTTCAGTAATCATTCGCAGAAGGCTCAACGTTGCAGCCGCAGAAGAATACATTGAAAACTTTCTGTGCCAAAAGGAACGTATGGCTTCAGCCTGCAAGATAGCTCGTATTGAAAACGATGTCAAAAGGAGACTTCTTTCTAAAGATATGCGTTTGTTTTACAATTCCATTGACAGGGCGGTCAACAGCGTCAAGGAATGCGGTTTCTCAGTTGAATCAACAAGAAAAGCCGCAGACGGTGGGACGTTGATTTCCATATTCATAAAGGACAAGGAATGAGGCCTTCTGAATGTTTCACGTGAAACAACTGTTTTACGGAGGGGCGCAAACACCATAAAAAAGCGGAATGTTTCACGTGAAACATTCCGCAAATTATTATTTCATTCCAAGCCATATCATAAGTACGGTAATATCGGCTGGACTGACACCTGAAATCCGCGAGGCCTGTCCGATGGAAGCAGGCCGAACCTTGGAGAGCTTTTCGGCAGCCTCAAGGCGAAGCCCTTTAATGGTTTTATAATCTATGTCAGCAGGAAGAAGAGTGTTTTCGCTCTTAGCCTGACGTGCAGCTTCGTCAAACTGTCGCTTAACATATCCGGCATATTTGATCTCGGTTTCTACCCGATGCTTTAAGCCTACGGGAAGATCGGGACGGCAAGGATCAAGAGAAGCTAAATCCTCATAGGTAAGCTGAGGGCGTCTGATCATATCAGCTCCGGAGATACCCGACGATACAGGTGTAGTTCCTTTACTGACAAGAAGTTCATTAACAGCCTTGGGACCGAAATTGAGATGTTCAAGTCTCTCGCATTCTTCACTAACAATACGTTCCCTCTCCCATACAGCCTTAGCTCTTTCGGAAGAAATAAGTCCGCCGCGAATACCGTAATCCGTAAGACGACTTTCAGCGTTATCCTGACGAAGAAGAAGTCTGAACTCACTTCTGCTTGTCATGATCCTGTATGGCTCTGCAGTTCCTTTAGTAACGAGGTCATCGATCAGAGTACCAATGTATGACGACTGACGGGGAAGAACTATCTGAGATTCACCCTTAACCATAAGGGAAGCATTGATTCCGGCAAGAAGCCCCTGTGCTGCGGCTTCTTCGTAGCCCGAGGTTCCGTTAAATTGTCCTGCTCCGAACAGACCTTTGATATTCTTGAATTCAAGAGTAGGGAGAAGCTCGGTAGGATCGACGCAGTCGTATTCGATGGCATATGCGTAACGCATAATTTCGGCATTTTCAAATCCCGAGAGACTTCTGAGCATTTTATACTGAACCTCTGCGGGAAGAGATGATGAAAAGCCCTGTAGATATATCTCATTTGTGCCGACGCCTACAGGTTCAACAAAAAGCTGATGTCTTTCTTTGTCGGGGAATCTCATGACCTTATCTTCAATTGACGGGCAATAACGGGGACCCACACCGTGGATCTTGCCCGAATACAGGGGAGAAAGACCAATATTATCTCTGATAATATCATGAGTCATGGAGTTAGTGTAAACAACATGACAATCGGTCTGTGTTATACTGTTCAGCTTCTTTTCATCGGTTCTGACGGAAAATGGAGTAATATACTCGTCGCCATGCTGTATCTCAAGTGATGAAAAATCAATGGAACGGCGATGTATCCTGGGAGGAGTACCTGTCTTGAATCTCATCATTCTGACACCTGAAGACCTGAGAGATTCGGTAAGACCTTCAGCGGGAGTCAGGCCGTCGGGACCGGATGAACGCTTAACGTCACCGGTGTGAGTAGTGCCGCCAAGATAAGTACCGCTGGCAATGATAACGGCGTCGGAGATAAACTCGCCGCCCGGCTCAGCCATAACACCTCTGATGCGGATCTCATCGGATGTGTTTTCCGTCAGGAGGGAAGTGACTTCAGCCTGAATGAGGAATAGGTTGTCCGTTTTCTCAAGGGTGTTCTTCATTATTTTCGTGTAGAGATTGCGATCCGCTTGTACTCTTTTTGAACGTACAGCCGCACCCTTGCCGGTATTGAGCATACGTGACTGGATGGTCGCACCGTCAGCGGCAAAACCCATCTCACCCCCGAGGGCATCTATCTCGAACACAAGATGTCCCTTGCCGGTACCGCCGACAGAGGGGTTACAGGGCATATTTGCAACGGCATCGAGGGACAAAGTGAAAAGGGCTGTTTTAAGCCCATTCCGAGCTGCGGCAAGGGCAGCTTCAATGCCGGCGTGTCCTGCGCCGGCAACTATAACATCATATTTATTCATTGAATTCAACTTTCTTATGTTTTAATAATATCGTCAAGTGTTTTTCAGACGTTCATTTCTTGGTTTATGAAAGCGTTTAATGCAAAGCCTCGTCAAAAGCTGAGGAAACGCAGCAATTAAAATATTTGCTCCGAGTTCGGGGATAACTATGTCAAGAAATATCTGAGAGACCGTAATTTCTTCAATGGATACCGCCGCTATAACAAAGGTTAAAACTCCCCTGAGGAAGGATGAGACCACCGTAAACAGGGCAGCTACAGCAAAGGAATCCTCAAACCAATGGGTAATAAGAATACCGACGGCATACGCAGCCGGAACGTAGAGCAGAGGCAGCAGCATGATACTGTTACCGCCTGCGGCATCTATTACGTAAGCGGCGATCAGCGCCACGATCGCTCCGTATTTCTCCCTTTCAAGAGATGCAATTGCAATAACGAATGGAAGCATCAGATCCGGTACTGCGCCAAAAGGTCGGAATCTTGCAAAGAATGTGGTTTGAATTATTACGAAAAAGATAAGAAGCAACGCAGTTACTATGACCTTGAAAATTTCATCCACGTCAACGGAGAAGCCGAGACGCCATCCGTTGAACTTGTCCTTTAAGGATTCAGATCTGACCGACACTTCGTCAGAGACTGTAATACTCCGCTTCACGGTTCGTGATGCATGAACCGGTCTGTCAATATGCTTACCTTTTTTGGTACTCTCCTTGACCCTGTACCTCGGAGTATGGGGGGATGCGCCTGTGTTAGGCTCATTACTGTTCTGTGTAGGTTTCATATTCTGTTATAACCATTACCTTTGATATTCTATCCGTACCTGACAGATTAAACGCTTCCGGTCGGACGTAAGCCACAACGGTTCTGCTGAATTCGTTGTTTTCGATACTCTCAACGTATCCGACGATAAGTCCACGGGGATATACCGAGCCGTAACCGCTGGTTACTATTCTGTCGCCAACCTTGATATCGGCGTTTTCTTCAAGATAATTCATGCGGCAGATACCGTCCCTTGACAGAGAATACTCTCCCTCAAGTACACCCATAACTCCACTTCTCTCGACGAATACCCCCACAGATGCAGATGCTTCAAGGATAGAGGTGACTTTCGACCAGTTCTTTCCCACTTCGGAGATATAACCTAAAACCACCCCTGATGACAGTACTGTCATATTCTTTTCTATCCCGTCAGCCGTGCCCACGTCAAGCATATATACACTTGAATAATTACCGCTTTCTCCGCCGCAAACGTCAGCATCAACGAACTTGAAATCGTTGCGCTGCATTTTAAGTTCAAGATATTCGCTGATCCATTCGTATTGCTCCTGAAGCTCACGGGATTTATATACCTCTTCCTTCAGCTCGTCTATCTCTTCTTTAAGACGGGTGTTTTCCTCCACCAGCTTGTCAAAGTTATAAACGTACTGAGCATATCCGTCAAGGGATTCCACCGCATCGTAAGCGAATCCCTTAAGGGGTGTCAGGATGGAGTTCACGGCATTTCTGAATAAGGGGGAAAGTCCCATGGAGCAAAGCACCGTGGGAATTATGACCGCCGCCAATGTCAAAAACGTGATAACGTAAAAAAACTTAGAATTAAAATACTTTTTCACTTTTATGCCCAAATCTTTCGTTACATAAAATCAGAGTCAATCGAGCAACCGATCAGCGTGATCTGAACGTCACTTCATCAATGAGCTGTCCGCTTTCGATGACTCTTCCGATACCGTGGGCTACGCAATCAAGGGGATTCTTTGCTACGAAGGTGCGGACGCCGGTGCTTCTGGCAATCATCATATCAAGTCCGGGAAGAAGTGCACCGCCTCCTGCAAGGACGATACCTGTATCGTAAATATCAGCGGCAAGCTCCGGAGGAGTACTTTCAAGTGTAGTCTTTATGCCGTCTACAATACTCATGATAACTTCACTCATAGCCTCGCGGACTTCAGCGGAGGATATTGTGATCACGGCAGGGAGACCGTTCTGAAGATTTCTTCCTCTGATCTCCATGACACCCTTATCGTAAGAGGGATGAGCACTTCCGATATTCTTTTTAAGTGCCTCAGCGGTGACTTCGCCTATAAGAACGTTATACTTCTTCTTGATATAAGCGGAGATCGCCTCGTCAAGCTCGTTTCCCGCATTTCTGAGAGAGGTTGACAAGACTATCCCTCCGTACGAAAGTACGGCTACCTCCGTTGTTCCGCCTCCGATATCGACTATCATGGAGCCTCTGGCATCGGCAATTCTGAGACCTGCGCCGATAGCTGCGGCAACAGGCTCTTCGATCAGGGAGACCGGATGGGCTCCTGCTTCATAAGCAACGTCCTGTACGGCGCGGCGTTCAACCTCGGTAACCCCATAGGGGATACAGATCATTGCTTTGGGACGTGTAAAGATAATGCTTCCGGAAACCTTTTTAAAAAAGTGTCTGAGCATCTCACAGGTAGCGTCAAATTCAGCAATAACTCCATCCTTCAGAGGATAAAGCGCTTTTATCGAACCGGGTGTCTTACCGAGCATCATCTTCGCTTCTCTTCCCACAGCTTCTGCGTTGCGTCCCTTAATGTCAACGGCTACAACGGAAGGCTCACGAAGAACGATACCTTTACCCTTCATGTATATTATTGTATTGGCAGTGCCAAGATCTATTCCTAAATGTTTCATTTATATATTTTTTAAGCTTTATGCTCAGGATGTACAGATCTGGTTTTTGCGGTAACCTTACTGCAACCGCAAATCCGTCCACCCGAATTATTTTTCTACTATCCGTCTGTCTGATTCAGTGATCTTCAGAGAAAACTCACTGTCAAGAATTTCGCAGAGAACATGAGTTGATATACCCACAACATTGGGATAATCACCTTCAATGGAGGAGACGAACACTCCGCCAAGTCCTTGAATGGCGTACGCACCCGCTTTTCCGTCAGGCTCATCAGAGGCGATATACGCATTTATCTCCGATTCACTAAGTGGCTTGAATCTGACTTTAGTTACTACGGAACGTGATGCAAATTTAACGCCGTCCTGCAAAATCTCAGCTACCGTAATGCCGCCAACCACGTAGTGCTCACGGTCTGATAATGTACTTAACATATAAAATGCATCAGACACGTCTTTCGGCTTTCCGAATATCACATCCCCATCGGGAG
>CAYYRY010000123.1:0-5939 GCA_964474245.1 uncultured Ruminococcus sp.
TCCTTCCTTGGGATGGCGCATTGCGATTATGTCGGCGTAGCAGCTTATTACCTTTGCGGTATCGGCTACGCTTTCGCCCTTTGTTGCGGAGGAGCTTGATGCTTCTGAGAAACCGATGACGTTACCGCCAAGCTCCATCATTGCCGCTTCAAAGCTGAGACGTGTACGTGTGGAAGGCTCGAAAAACAGTGTAGCGAGCTTCTTTCCGCGGCATTTGTCAGCATATTTTGCAGGATTGGCGATAATATCAAGGGCTGTGTCTATGAGAGAATCTATCTCCTCAACGGTCAGGTCAAGTATATCTATTAGGCTCTTCATGCTTTTGCTCCGTTCACCTCAAGGTACTTTTTGATGCGGTCAACGTTTTCACGGTTAGCCTCATCCTCCTCGAGGAACTCGATGATGTCGTAAACGTCAACTACGGAATATACGGGGAAGCCGAACTCGTCGGTGATCTCCTGCATAGCGCTCTTTTCGCCCTTGCCCTTTTCTTTTCTGTCAACCATTACGAAAGTAGCTTCGATCTTTGAGCCTTCGAGCACTTTGAGGTTTTCCATGCTCTCACGGATAGCTGTTCCTGCTGTGATAACGTCTTCAACGATAACAACGTTTTCGCCCGACTTCGGTACGTAACCGACGAAAACGCCGCCTTCTCCGTGGTCCTTAACTTCCTTGCGGTTGAAGAAGAAGGGAACGTCAAGTCCTACCTTGGAAAGTGCGCCGGCTGCGGATACTGCGATCGGGATACCCTTGTATGCGGGACCGTAAAGCACGCACCTCTTTTCGCCTACCTTTTCAAGATAAGCCTTTGCGTAAAATTCGCCGAGACGGGAGATCTGGTCACCTGTTTTTATCTCACCTGCGTTGATAAAGTAGGGAATCTTTCTTCCGCTTTTTGCGGTGAAGTCGCCAAACTTTAAAACGCCTGCACTCTGAAGAAACTCAATAAATTCTCTCTTGTAGCTTTCCATTTTTGCCTCCATATATATCAGTTGATTTTTTACTTATTTGTGTGCTTATGCATTAAATATTTTTCACACACCTGCTTCGTCTGCGAAACGGGCGATCATCTCGTCCTGTGAATCGGGGATGAGCTCAATGAAGCGGTTGCTGAAGCCGCCTACTCTTACTATAAGGTCAAAGTGGTCGTGGGGGTGAACCTTCGCATCTATCAGATCCTCAAGTGTGGCAGTGGTTATCTGAGCCATCTGTCCGCCGTACTTCATGTATGTGCGGACAACGCCTGCGATCTTTGCTCTCTGCTCATCGCTTGCGGTGGAGGTGACCGGAATACGGGTGTTGACCGTAGTACCTCCGAGACCTAAGTGGAGAGGGAGCTTCATTATGGAATTGAGCATTGCGGTAAGTCCGGATCTGTCGGCGCCCGTGCGGGGACCGATGGTATTTCCAAGGGGATCACCCATACGGTGACCGTCGGGAAGAGCCCACGTCTTGTTTCCAAAGCCTCTTCCTCCTCCCTGAAGGGAGCAGGCACCCATGTATGCGCCGCCGCGTATGGAACGGTAATTCCTAAGATCGCCCCAGAAGGCTTCAAGTGTGCGGGTCGCCCACTTATCTACTATGTCGATGTCGTTTCCGAACTTTGGCGCGTCAAGCATTATTTTGCGTATCTCGTCGTACCCCTCGTAGCCTGCTTCCATTGCTTCGGCAAGCTCTGCGGGTGTAACTCTGCCGTCACCGTATACCACAGTTTCAAGGGCGGCAAAGGAATCTGCCACGACCGCAAGACCTGCTGTCTCGATTACACCGTAGTTGTATTTTGCGCCGCCTGCATCCTGATTTATGCCGCGGGCAGTGCAATCGTCGGTGATGACCGATTTTACAAGCTTTGCCAGGTTCTTATCTCTCACCGTCTGACCTACGTCACACAGATGCAAGAAGGTGGGGGTTACGTGTCTTAGCTGACGGATGAATGCGTCCCACACCTCTTCCACAGACTTGAAATCGGTAAAGCTTCCGGTGGGAAGCCCCACGCGGATGCCCGTTTTAACGTCGTATCCGTCGTTCAGCGCGTATTCAAGCACCTTTGCTAGATTTATTGAGCCGTCCTCACAGCCGAAGTTACTCTTACCGGGGATCTCGATCTCCTGACAGCCGAGCATAGAGTAGTCTCTTGCATCCTCAAGGGAGACGCCATAGCGACGGAGTCCGTCTATAACCAGTGTGTCGCTGACTATGGTGGGGTCGCTCATGCCTTCACTCCACATTTTCACAAGCAGGTCAAGAAGCTCATCGGGGGAGTTTTCGTGGATTCTGAGGGAGATACGGGGGTGTACGTCGTGAGCTGTACGGAGAATCTGAAGGATCAGATACGTCAGCTCGTTTGCGGCATCTTTTCCGTCACGGACATTGACACCGCCGAGGGTTATATTGTGGCTTCCGTGACGGCGCAGCTTCGTTAGGAAGTCTACCATGACGTCTTCTCTTGAAACCGGTGTATCGGTACTTGCCGTATAGAAGGGGGAGAGAGTCTGGTCGATTCGACCGAAGCAGTCGACCCAATCCCAAAGTCCGAAGAACCACATGAGCTGAACGGCTTCAAGGAGTGTTTCGGGGCTGTTATGTGCAACATTGCGGCAGTTACTTGCAATAAGGGTATATCTTTCCTTCTGCCAAGGATCGTTCTCCTTTGACGCCAGTTCTTCAGCTTTCTCTGCGTGAAGGATCGCGTATGAGGAAAGACCTTCGACAATGATCCTTTGAGCCTTATAAAACTCAAGCTTTTCGGGATCTGTGGTATTTGCGGCGTATGAATTTATGCGGTCAATAAGTCCGTCAAGACCGTAATAAAGGAGAGTGGGGTATCCGGGTACAGTATGTCCCTGATATCCTCCGCAGCCGCCGAGACCGGCATTCCAACCTTTGCGGTATACTGTTTCTCCGAGGAGACGATCACCTTCACGGTGCATATCCTCCATGGTTGCCGGCCACATTCTCTCCTTCAGCGCTTCCACTCTTTGGGGGATATCTGCTATAACGTCTTCGTGACCGTTGGGATCGTGCTCAAGATGCTCACCGAAATCCTCGATACCGAAGGAATAATGGTCAACGAATCTGCGTCGCGGTCTGTAGTTCCCCACGATAGCCTCATATGGACGTACTGTGATTTCGGAGGTAGTCCAACTTCTGACGATCGCGTGTGCTAAGCACACTGAATAGGGGGCGTCAGGCATTTCCTCGAATACGTCGAGAAAGGGCGTCTTACCGTCGAAGTTGGGACCTGTGAAGGTCTCTTCGCGGTCGTCCCAACCGTGAAAGAACAAAAGATTGTCTTCTACCAAGGCTTTTGAAGTTGATGAAAATTCGAATTTTTTGTCAAGATAAGTATAATTCAAAATGGTACCTCCTTGCTGATCATGCTGTGTATGACTAATGGTGTTTATATTGAATTTATGATTCGATTTAATGGGAATTTTTATATGCTTACACCGTATCTGCTGATCATTTCTACCTTTGATGTAGGCATAAGATCTACGAATTTTGCACTGTATCCGCCGACTCGTACGATAAGATCGTAGTGTGCGGTGGGATTTACCATGGCGTCAAGCAGATCCTCAAGCTTTGCTGTGGTAACCTGCGCCATCTGACCGCCGCATTTAAGATACGTGCGTACCAGTCTGGAAATTTTCGCCCTTTGCTCTTCGGAGGCGTTTTCCGTAACGGGTATCGTGACATTCAATGACGTTCCGCCCAGTCCAAGGTGAAGCGGAAGCTTCATTACTGATTTGAGCATCGCGGTAAGTCCTGACTTATCGGCGCCGCTTCTCGGACCTATGGTGTTGCCGAGAGACTGTCCGAGAACGTGTCCGTCGGGAAGAGCCAAGGTAGGCTGACCGAAGGTGTTGCCTCCCGATTGGAGTGAGCAGGCCCCCATGAATTTTCCTCCGCGGACGGAACGGTGACGCCCGAGCTCGCCCCAGAACATTTCAAGGACACGAACAGCCCATTTGTCAGCGGTATCATCGTCATTCCCGAATTTGGGCGCATCAAGCATTATTTTTCGCAAGTCCTCGAATCCCTTGTAATTGGCTTCAAGCGCTTTGACGAGGTCTTCAAGGGACACCTTTTTGTCGCGGAAAACAACTGTTTCAAGTGCTGTGAAGGAATCAGCGACTACTGCGAGTCCCGCCGTTTCCACAACACCGTAGTTGTATTTGGCGCCACCGGCATCCATGTTGATGCCTCTTTCGATACAGTCATCCGTATATATTGATTTCACAAGCTTTGAAAGAACCTTGTCACGTTTTACCTGACCTGCATCACAAAGCTTTAAGAAAATGGGGGTGATGTATTTGATCTGCTTTTCGAAGGCGTCCCACACGTCCTCCACTGAATTGAAGTCCGTGAGACGTCCGGTATGTAGACCGAACTGCATTCCCGTTCGTCTGTCAAAACCGTCGAAAAGGGTGATTTCAAAAGCCTTTGCTAAGTTGAATGCTCCGTCCTCACAACCGAAGTTGCTCTTCCCGGGGATCTCTATCTCCTGACATCCGAGCATGGTGTAGTCTCTGGCATCGCTGAGGGTCACTCCGTAACGGCGGAGACCGTCTATAACGAGAGTATCACTGACCACGGTGGGGTCGCTCATGCCCTCACTCCACATCTTGACGATTAGCTGCATAAGCTCTTCGGGAGTGTCGTCGTGGATACGGACGGAAGCTCTCGGGTGGGTATCGTGACAGGTACGAAGGATTTGAAGGATGAGGTAAGTAAGCTCATTTGTTGCATCACTTCCGTCTTCGGGCCTGACGCCGCCGAGAGTTATGTTATGCACACCGTGCTCGCGCAGTTTAAAGAGAAGGCACGCGGTTACGTCGTCGCGGCGCACAGGTGTGTCATCGGAGCTTTTATAAAAGGGCCAGAGGTTCTGGTCTATTCTTCCGAGACAATCTGCCCAATCCCAAAGGGCATAGAACCACATGAGCTGTACGGCTTCAAAGTAGGTTGAAGGCGCTTTGTGGGCAATACTACGGCAGTTTGCTGCCACTAAGAGGTATCTTTCCCTCAGTTCCGCATTACTCTCAGCCTCTGCAAGACACTCTGCCTTTTCAGCGTGGAGTTCAGCGTACCGCGAGAGTCCCTCGACTATTACCTTCATAGCATGATAAAGCTCAAGCTTCTGAGGGTCTGCGGTATTTGCGGCATATGCATTTATCAGCTCAATGGTACCGTCAAAGCCTAAGGAGAACAGCTTCGGGTAATTTGGAACAGTATGTCCCTGATATCCGCCTGCTTCGGTAAGTCCCTGCTCCCATCCCTTGCGGAACAGCTCACGTCCTATGCCGAGCCTATCGGCTTCTATATCGAGAAGCTCTTTTGTTGCGGGCCAAAGTCTGTCTTTTAAAGCGTTCACACGGGAAGCTATCTCAGACTCCTCGCGAGGGTAGTCGGGATATTCATCTTCATCAAGCAACCCCCCCTCATATACGATACCGTGTGCAAAATGCTCGAACAAATGGCGCTTCGGTCTTACGTTCCCAACGATGAGCTCGTTGGGGAGAACGAATATCTCTCCGTCATTCCAACTTTTGACTATTGCATGGGCAAGAGCTTCGGAATAGGGAGCATCGGGCATTTCCTCAAACACGTCGAGAAAAGGTGTTTTACGGTCGTATTCGGGTCCGGTATAGGTGGCTTCTCTGTCGTCCCAACCGAGCATTGTTAAACCGATAACGTCAAGGACAGCCTGTACTGAAGGAGAAAAGGCATACTTTTTATCTAAATAGGTGTAACGCATTAAACTGCCTCCTTAGTAAGGGAATGGAATCAGTCTACAAATTCTACAACACAGCGCTCGTATGCAGCTACGGGATCCTCTGCCGCTGTGATGGGACGTCCGACAACGATGTAGTCTGAGCCGATCTTCTTTGCCTCGGCGGGAGTCATAACTCTCTTCTGGTCGCCGATATCACCGTCTG
>CAYYRY010000124.1:0-5926 GCA_964474245.1 uncultured Ruminococcus sp.
TGAAATCAACCTTCGGTGGGTGATATATGCCTTCGGCATATGATGGAACGGATATCATGCGGCGTAAGCGATATATCATTTGTTTGGGTGGTGGGGAATTTTTTATTTTATCAAAATATTTTTTCGAAAACCTATTGACAAATGTTTTAACACGTGGTATAATCATCCTGTTGTTGAACCGCAGACAGCAGGTTACAGTAAAAGCATTAGCTTTCCTGCCGAGGAGAAACGTGAAATTTTTGTATATTTATGATTTTTCACAAGGTCTTTTTCGGCGTTTGGTTCGAAAAGACTTTTTTGTTTTCTCTGTCTGAATAATCCAAAGGAGGAGAAAGAAATGGCAAGCGAAAAGATTTTGGAGCAGAAGAAAGCCATCGTTGACGGTCTGTCCGACAAGTTCGGCCGCGCTGTTTCCGGTGTTCTTGTCAGATACCAGGGTATCACTGTTGACGACGACACCAAGATGCGTAAAGAACTTCGTGAGGCCGGTGTTGACTACTCTGTAGTTAAGAACACTCTCATCGGCTTTGCTTGCGATAAGGTTGGCTTCGGTGATATGAAGCAGTACCTCGAAGGCATGAACGCTATCGCAGTTAGCTACGATGACCCCATCGCTCCCGCAAAGATCCTTAAGAAGTATGCTGATAAGATCGAAACTTTTGAGATTCGTTCCGGATTCCTCGATGGTGCTGTTGTTGATACAGCTACCGTTGAAGCTCTGGCTGACATCCCCTCAAAGGAAGTTCTCATCGGAAGACTTCTCGGAAGCATTACCGGTCCTATCCGTTCCCTTGCATGTGGCCTTCAGGCTATCATCGACAAGAACGGCGAGGCTCCCGCAGCTGAAGCAGCAGCTGAGTAATCACCCCCATCAAGCCGCATGACGGCAACATAATTTAATTTTAAAAATATTTATTTATTCGGAGGAAATTTAAAATGGCATCTGAAAAGACAACACAGATTCTTGACCTTATCAAGGGTCTTACAATTCTTGAACTCGCTGACCTCGTTAAGGCAGTAGAAGAGGAGTTCGGTGTATCCGCTGCTCCCGTAGCAGTAGCCGGTGCAGTTGCAGCTGCTCCCGCAGTTGAGGAGAAGACTGAGTTTGACGTAGTTCTCGCAAGCTTCGGTGCTAAGAAGCTCGACGTTATCAAGGTTGTTCGTGAGATCACCGGTCTCGGCCTTAAGGAAGCTAAGGAGATGGTTGAAGGCGCTCCCAAGACTCTCAAGGAAGGCGCTTCCAAGGAAGACGCTGAGGCTCTCAAGGCTAAGCTCGAGGCTGCCGGCGCAACTGTTGAGATCAAGTAATTTTTGCTTGTCCGTACATTATCCCGTTCGCGGTTCATCCGCGGACGGGGTTTTTGTTTTCAGGCGGGGGAGTAGGGGACGTTATCTGCGGAGGGCGATTCGTGAATCGCCCCTGCGGTGTTGGGGTGGGTTGCGAGATGGCGGGTGTCAGCGCATATGTACCCTCTCCGTCACATTCGCCATACGGCGAAGTGCCATCTCTCCCGGGGGGAGAGGCTTGGTGGAGTGGGTGGAGATATCCTACTGTAGGGGATGGCACCCTCGACATCCCGTACCAACGTAAAGCCTATCGCCCCGTAGGGGATTGCGCGGCGTGCGCGCCGCTTTTTGACGAATAGGGTTTCGCCATTTGCGAATGGCGATTTAGGGCCGCACGGTACGCCATGCGTACCGTGACGCACTTCGCCGCAGGCGAATGTGCTCGCGACCTCCCCAAAAAGGTCGATCAAAACTTCTTTACTTGGGACAACGTAAATCCATCCGTCAGTCGCTGTACAAGCGCAAGCCTGATTCCCCGTAGGGGATGGCGCCCTCGACATCCCGTGCCAACGTACAGCCTATCGCCCCGTAGGGGATTGCGCGGCGTGCGCGCCGCTTTTTGACGAATAGGGTTTCGCCATTTGCGAATGGCGATTCAGGGCCGCACGGTACGCAGGGCGTACCGTGCCTTCCAACGTGATACCCCCGTTCCCCTTGGTTTTTGTCGTTTGGTTATTGCATTATTTGTATTATTGTGATAAAATATTATATATATCAGTCGAATTTTTTGTTTTGCGGGGGTGAGTTTTTTGGGGAAGAGGCGATTCAGGCTGTCCAGTACGCAGATCATTATGCTTAGCTTCATTGCGGCTATTTTGCTTGGCAGCTTTCTTTTATGGCTTCCCGTCAGTTCTGCTACTGAGGGGAGTATTCCTTACATTGATGCTTTGTTTGCTTCCGCTACTGCCACTTGCGTGACGGGGCTTTCTACTTTGCCTCTTGCTACGTGGAGCACCTTCGGGCAGGCTGTTATCCTTGTGCTCATTCAGGTGGGCGGTCTTGGCGTTATTACCGTTATGGCGGCGTTCATGATCATGCTTCAGAGGAAGATGGACATTGGCGACAGGCTCCTTTTGCAGGATGCGTTTAACCTCAACTCCATTGCGGGTATTATTCGTTTCCTGAAGCGGGTGGTTATTGGGACGTTCACTATTGAGGCTGTGGGCGCTCTTATTTACATGACGGTTTTCGTGCCGAGGTTCGGTGCGGCAGGGGTATGGTACTCTGTTTTCACCTCTGTATCGGCTTTCTGCAATGCGGGAATTGACATTCTGCCGGGGGGGATCTCGCAGTTTGCCACTACTCCTGCGCTGAATTTTCTGACGTGTACGCTGGTGCTCATGGGCAGTATCGGATACATAGTTTGGTGGGACGTGCTGAACGTGCTCCGCTACTTTAAGAGGCGTGGGTTCAGGTGCTTTTCATCGCTCACTTTGCACAGCAAGATTGCGATCACCACAACGGCGGTCTTCCTTTTGGTATCGAGTGCGCTTTTCCTGATCTTTGAATGGAACAACGATGCGACCATTGGGACGATGTCGGTTTTTGACAGGGTACAGTGCGCTGTTTTTCAGTCGGTTTCCACGATGACCGTGGGATTTGTCTCCATGCCCACGGAGGCATTGACGGCGTCGTCTACGCTTCTGGCGTTGCCGCTTATGTTTATCGGCGGTTCGCCCGTTGGATGTGCCGGGGGGATCAAGACTGTGACCTTTGCGGTGCTGTTGGCGGCGGCTGTTTCGGGTGTTCTCGGTCGGAATGACATTACTTTATTTGGCAGGCGTGTGCCTGAGAGGACTGTTGTCAAGGCGATCACGGTTTCATGCATATCGCTTTGCATTACGGTTCTTTCGATGATCGTTTTATCCGTGACGGTGGATACGTCTGCCGTTGGAGCGAGTGCGACGGACATTATTTTTGAGGCGGTTAGTGCCACGGCGACTGTTGGTCTTTCAAGGGGACTTACGGGGGCACTTTTCCCTGTGGGCAAGCTGATCGTTGCGATATCCATGTTTTTCGGGCGTATCGGGCCGATCTCCATTGCGCTGGCGATCAACCGCAGTCGTGATAATCACAATATTATTACGAGTCCTACGGAGGATGTTTGTATCGGGTGAACGTGGAGTTTCGCCATTTGCGGAGGGCGATTCGTGGATCGCCCCTGCGGGGTTGTGGTAGGTAGCGGTGGAGGAGCAGCAAGCTACTCCCCTACATAGATCAGCGGAAGTCCATCCGTCAGCCGCTGCACCTTGTTAAGCCAAATTCCCCAGGTGAAAAGTTTTTCCCGTCAGCTTTTTTTGGGGGGAAATGGCGTGAGCACATTCGCTGTCGCGAAATGCGTTAAGGTACGCCATGCGTACCGTGCTTCTTACCCCGTCACATTTGCATCTGGTGGGTTGCTCTCGGGCGGTGACTTGCTTCGGTGCGGTTTGAGCTTTTATACATTTTAATTTTTTGAAAGGATATATAATCGGATCTTTTGCCCGGGGATCGGTCTGATTATTCAGGACACTATGAAAAGGGTTCTATCATTTTTAGTTTGTGCGGCAATGGTGTTGGTGGGTGTTTTGCCGGCTTTTGCTGCTGACGAGGCTGAGTGGGAGCTGGGCTACACCACCGTTGACGTGCTTGAGAGAGGCGATGACGTTATTGCCCGTTTCGTTGTGGGCAGTGACGTACACATCGGCTATGGCTACAGCGAACAGAAGCTGCAGAATGCCTACGACGTTATCGGCAAGATGGGCGGTGCTGATACCTTCATCCTTGCGGGTGACGTGACGGAGCACGGTGACATCGAGCATTACGAGACTCTTATGAGTATCGTCAATGCCAACACTGCAGAGCTTACGGTGGATGTTGCAGGCTATGACGGCAAGGGTACAGGTGACGCGGCACCCGTTGACACCACATTGATCGTGCTTGGAAATCACGAGTTCTACGATATCGGCGGTGACTATCCTGCGGCGGTCAAGGAGCGCTTCATGGAAGAGACGGGTCAGGAGATCGACAAGCTTTACTGGCTTGAGGGCAAGGTGCCTGTGATCAAGCTGGGCATGGACGAGTCGGATGCGAAGAACTCCTATGCTTCCAAGTATGATTTTCTGGAGAAGACCCTTGAGGAGGTCGTGACAAGCGGCTGGAAGGGCCACATTTTCCTGATCTCCCACGTTGATCTCCAGTCCTACAGCTCGACGCCGAAGGAGATACTGGAGCTTCTTCGTAAGTATCCGCAGGTCGTGAACGTTTTCGGACACTCTCACACGAATCCGTATACTCCCTACTTCATCGATCAGAGTGGTGGCTACACTGCCATGAACGACGGTGTTGTGGGTAAGAATTTCGGCGGTCAGGATGCTCACGGCTCTACGGGAATCATCTTCGACGTGAAGGAAAACGGCGAGACTCAGTTCTACCGCGTGGACTTCCACAACGGAAGGATAATGTTCCCCGAGGAGAGCTGGGTGCTCGACAGCTCCGACACGGCGGAGGACTTCATATACGTTGACGACGGCAGGAAAAATTCCTACTATAATGCGGCGTCAGCCCCCTATTATGAAGCGGATGCCGAGGTAAAGGTACGTGACCTTGGGGACCATGACAAGATCGAGGTCACCTTCTCCAAGGCGAAGACCAAGACGAAGAATAACTACGATTACATAAGCGCCTACTACGTTGAGGCGTTCCCTGCCGACGGGGAGGGGACGACCCGTAAGGTTACTTTAAAGGACCCCGACCACATCCCCGGTAATTATGATGCTGACAAGCTGAGTGTGGTGATTGGCGGACTTGACTGGGACAAGGACTATAAGTTTAAGGTATATGCCAAGACCTCGTGCGGCTTAAAAAGCGGTACGATCACCTTGGAGGAAACGTTGAACGTCGGAAAGAGAGATATCTCCGACGAGACGGTGCTTCTGTACGACATTGACTACTCCGACGGTGACGGCAATGACAAACTGGGACACGAGTCGATATTAGAGCCGTTCATAACTATGAAGCCTGACGCGGCTATCGGCAGGCAGGCGGCGAACTTCATCGGTCTCGGTGCCAACGCATACTCCTTCGACGTTGAGACTTATGAGGCAATGCGTGAGGAGTTCACCCTTGAGGCATACGTATATCTGTCGGACATGAGCGAAAAGCAGGAGATCATCGGAAACATTGAAAAGGGCGGATTCTCGCTGGGTGTCAATGATGGAAACATATACCTGCTGACGTACACGGGCGGCGAGGGGGCTGACCCCACCTGCGAGACGAGTGTAGAGGGGGACAGATGGATCCACATTGTGGCGACTTATGATTACAAGGATGCACGTTTGTACATAGACGGACGTCTTGCGGACACGACCCGTATGCCCGGCGGACTTGCCACCGAGGTTGACGGGATACCTGAGGAAGAAAGGTTCATGAAGGTGGGCGGCAGAGACAGGTCGGGCGAGTTCAGCTACAACCTGAAGGTAGGCTCCAAGGTGAACTTGGTCAGGGTATACGGCGGTGCCATGACTCCCGAAGAGGTGGAGGAGACTTACATCGAGACCATGGGTATTCCGTTCACGGACGTGAAGGACACGGCGTGGTT
>CAYYRY010000125.1:0-5813 GCA_964474245.1 uncultured Ruminococcus sp.
GCCTACCAGTGCCCTTGACCCTGAGCTGACGGGTGAGGTACTTCGCGTTATCAGAGGACTTAAGTCTCACGGATGTACGATGATCGTCGTTACCCACGAGATGGAGTTCGCAAGAGGTGTTGCCGATCACGTCATTTACATGGCTGACGGTGTCATTGAAGAGGAAGGTACCCCTGAGGAAGTATTTGTAACCCCCAAGAGTGAAAAGACCAAGGCATTTATTGCTCATGCTTTTGACAGAAGCGGGTATTGATTCGGATATTTATATAAAAAAGTCATTCGTTTTGTGTTTAGCACGAAAACGGATGACTTTTTGTTATGGAACATATGGCTTTAGTCTGCCTGAGGTGCAGTCTGACTTGTCGAAGTGTTATTTTTAAAGTCAAGCTTTCCCGAGGTATAGTATACGGTGAAGGAGAAAAATAGGAGCAGATTGTGAGCGATCATGCAAGCCCATGCTGAGATGAGTCCCATTGAGAGGAACTGAGTACATATGAAAGTACCTACTATACGGATGCCCCACATACCTATTATGTTTGTGATAAAGGGCATCACCGTTTTGCCCATTCCCTGCATCATTCCTTCTATTACGATGGATACCCCGTAAAACGGTTCTGAAAGCGCAACCATTCTGAGAACAGCCGAGCCGAGCCGTATTACTTCTTCATCAGATGAGAAGATTCGTACCATGGATGGGGCGAATATGAACAGAAGGGCACCGGAGATTATCATGAGAACAGTTTCGGTGAATATTATCATACTTGAGGTGTCACGGAATTTTTTGCGGTCTCCAGCACCGAGAGCGTTACCTGCAAGGGTAGCGGCGGCACTTTGCATTCCGTAGCCCGGTATGTAAAAGGCGGACTCAACGGTATTGGCAATGG
Source organism: uncultured Ruminococcus sp. (assembly GCA_964474245.1). GTDB lineage: Bacteria > Bacillota > Clostridia > Oscillospirales > CAG-272 > RUG11130. The sequence goes on from CAYYRY010000125.1 coordinate 885, forward strand.
TGTGAGCCGCTGTTGCAATTTCTCCGAGGGAGTTTACCATGGCGGCAAAAGCCACGTATCCGAGGGAAGTGCCGAAGCGCTGAAGGGCGTTGGGTGCTGCGACCTTAAGACAGGGCTTTAGTATCTCGGGGTCGGGTCGGATGGGATAACCCTTGGGACTTACTCTTTTATGGCAAAGATAAACTGCGGTGATGAGGATACCTCCCACGGTGAAGGCGATGGCACTGGCTATTGCCGCACCGACGACACCGAGTCCGGCACCAATCATTCTGAAGCTTTGTCCAAGGATGCTCAGATCTCGGGTGGGATATATCAGCAGAAAGTTGAGTACAACATTGACGGCGTTTACTGCGATACCTACGAGCATGGGAGTCTTGGTATCACCTGCCGCCCTGAGGACGGTGCCGAAAATTATTGTGGCACATCGAGGGATCATCGGCATATAGAGTATGAAGAAGTACGCAGCTGACAGCGTTCTGATGTCGGGATCGACCTGCATCCATACCGGGACGAGGGGGCTGAGGGACAGAGTGAGTACGGTGAAGAGTACACCGAGAACGAGTACTGCAGTTACTGCCTGAGCTGAGGCGCGCTTGGCTCTTTTCTCCTCGCCTGCACCGAGCGACTGGGAAATGAAGGACAAAAATCCGATTCCTGCTGCGGAGATTGTACTTCCGATAAGCCAGTTTACCGTAGTGGTAGAGCCTACAGCGGCGGTGGCGGCTGTCCCCAACGAGCCAACCATGGCTGTGTCAATATACTGTACTGCCGTTTGCAGAAGCTGTTCAAGCATGGTGGGCCATGCCAAGGCAAATATGGCAGGCAGGGTGTATAGCGGGAGTTTTGTTTTCATTTTATGCATATTCCTTTTTCGGATGACTTGGTGAGTTTGAGTAAAACAGTTCCACACTATGATACCACAAAGAGGGGAAAATTTCAACAAAAAGCGGCAGAAACCTGTTTTCACGTGTTAAAACGTAAAGGTTTGTATGCCGCTTTAAGGTTATTTTATTTCCTGATCGAGAGTTTTGAAGGTGTCAGTATTAAAAAAGTCGAAAACGGATATTTCAAGTCCGTCGCACAGCTTTTTGATGGTTACGATACCTGCGTTTTTACTGCCGCCGTTGATAATATTTTTCAGCGTTGACGGAGGAACTGCCGCCGACCTTGCCAGTGCGTTCACCGATATTCTTTTCTCCTCGCATAGCTCAAGCAATCTGTTTGCAACTGCGCGTCTTGTATCCATTTTGATCCTCCCTGTAATTCCGTTTTGTTTTAGTGTAACCTTTTGGGAAGAAACAAGGCGACCATATATGGACTTTTTAGACCATATATGGTAGAATGTAAGTGGAAGATAAATAATCGTGGGGGGATTAGAGTGATAAAAGGAATCTGCTGTTTTTCAGGACATAGAATTATAGATAAAGGTGAATTAGCAGAAGTAATAAGTAATACAGAAAATGCAGTTGAAAAATTGATTTCCCAAGGAGTAGATGTGTTTTATTCAGGAGGAGCCGTCGGATTTGATACACTTGCAGCAGATATTATAATGCACAAAAAGCTGCAATATCCAAATATAAAATTAATTGTAGTATTGCCATATCATAAAACCATTAGGTCTTGTGAAAAGCACGATGGGATCTGCAATATGCCGGATGAAATAATAACGTTATCAGATAACTATTATCCTGGTTGTATGCACGTAAGAAACCGTTATATGGTGGATAGGTCAACGCACTTAATATGCTATTGCATGAGAGATCAAGGAGGTACGGCTTATACTTTAAAATATGCTAAGAAGGCAAGCGTGGATATAATATTGGTATGATGACATCGAGTGTCGGGATTATTACTCACAAGATGATATATTTATTGCAAAATTCCGCTGCATATGGTAGAATTATATTACTGTAACAAAGACAAGGAGAGGGACTGATGAAAAAACTTCTGGTAACAGGATTTGAACCTTTCGGCGGAGATGAGCTGAATTCATCTTGGGAGGCGGTGCGTTACCTGCCCGATGAGGTAAGGGGAGTGCAGGTTGAGAAGCTGTGCCTTCCCGTGGTGTTCGGCAAGGCGGCGTCGACAGTCATTGAAAAGGCGCTTGAGACAGGTGCTGATGGGATCATCTGCGTAGGTCAGGCAGGGGGGAGAGACAAGATCACTCCCGAAAGCCGCGGAGTGAATGTGCGGGGGGCACGTATTCCTGACAATGACGGCAACGCTCCCATGGGTGAGAAGATATGTTTCCTAGGGAAAGACGAGGAGTTTTCCACATTTGACACGGAAAACTTAACTCGTGTGCTTACAGAGAGGAATATTCCCGCTGAGGTATCTTCAGATGCCGGAAAATACGTGTGCAACGATCTTCTTTACTCTCTGCTCCACAGATTCAGCGGTACGGGTGTAAAGTGCGTTTTTATCCACGTGCCGTATTTTGACGGGCAAAACGACAGCGGTAAGTCTTCCCTGCCCATTGAGGTGATAAGAGAGGGACTGCTCGCGGCGGTTGAATATGCTGTCACTGAAGACAGGGTGGACTATAAGTCCCTCTGCGGAAGGCTCAGCGCATTGGTGGAGGGAGTGCCATATGAGTGTGCCAATCTTGCTAACGCGGCATCTCTTTTGTACGATACTCTCCCCGATATAAACTGGGCAGGATTTTATATGATGTGTGACGGCTCTCTCGTGCTCGGACCCTTTTGCGGAAAGCCTGCGTGCATTAAGATACCCGTGGGACGGGGAGTGTGCGGCACTGCGGCAGAGCTTCGCAGGACCGTGGTGGTCCCCGATGTACATGCTTTTCCCGGACACATCGCCTGTGACGGCGCGTCAAGCTCGGAGATAGTGGTACCTCTTACAGTGGACGGAGAGTTAGTGGGCGTTCTTGATATAGACAGCCCTTTATTTGACCGTTTTTCTGACGAAGACAGAGTCGGACTTGAATGCTTTGCCGGTATAATTGAAAAGGCTATAGGTGAGATAAGATGAAAGCCAAAGCTATATACGTCAGTGAAGGTGATGTCGTATTAGAAGAAGATGACCGGTGAAGACAGAACCAAGCTTGATCCTTTGTCACAGGACGGAGAATACGTTGATGCGGAAAAATTTGGCAAGGTTCTGAAAGTGGTGGAATGAATAATTTTTTACAAAAAAGAATCTGTTACAAGTGATATGCACGCTTGCAACAGATTTTCTTTTATAAGTTTTTAAGGTATTGGTTCGCTTCGGTGCGGTTTTTGAAGATGATCACGGTCTTGTCCGCGGTACATGAAAGTAGGTCTAAGACCTTCGGACGGTTATATGTGTTGTAATTTTTAATAAAGTCCATGAATTCGGGGTCTTCTTCGGTCTCGTTCCAAGGCATATCGAGCCTCGGCTTGCCGATGCGCTCACGTATACCCGCAAGGCAGACCTCGGTATCGAAATCGAGGAAAAACACGGTGTCGCACTTTTCCATGCGGTATTCCATGGTGGAGCCGTAATTGCCGTCGATTATCCACGAAGACTTTGCAAGTACATCGTCGAGCCTTTTCATAAAAACGTCGCGGGGGACCATGGTTCTGTCGCTTTGCCATCTCATCATATCAAGGTGGAACAGCGGTATGAGAGTCTTTTTATGAAGCGCACGGGAAAAGGTGCTTTTGCCGCTTCCGGGACAGCCGATCACGAGTATCTTTTGCATGGTTTGACTCATCAATCAATATCCTCGACTACATCTGCGGGAGGGGTGTCAAGCTGCCATGGGTCGCGAAGGAGGCGGCGGAGCTTTTTGAGAGCCGCGGCAAAATAGAATCCATCGCAGATTCGCTCGTCCATCATGACGGTGTATCCTAAATATTCCTTCTTTTCGATATCTCCCTTGGCATTTACTTCGTATTTTCTCTCCTTTGCGCCGAAGGCAAGGAATACTGGGCAGTTGCCGAAGTCGTACAGATGGTGGTAAATGGGCGGGATGCCGAGGGAGCCCATGGACGTTATGAACATGGAACAATGGAAGGGACTGAGATTTGTGAGGAACTTCGGCAGCCATCCGAAATAGTCAAGAGCGCGGAGAAGACGGATGGCAAAGAGCATTACGAAGCCGGGGAGGTAGTTCAGTACCTTGGCGGTGTCGTCAAAGGCTCCGCCGGGCTCATTTCTGTAATTCTCGATCTCATTTTGCATCAGGTCGTATACGTCCTTGGCGGTCATGTCGTATTCGGGGGTGATCTTAACTACCGTATCGGGTGACTCCATTGTCATTTCTTTCTTGATGGTGAGTGCTACTTCAATGTTGTTTCTTGAGAATATCTTGTGACCGGAGATAAAACGGTTGAGCGCGGGCATCTGTGAGAGCACTCTGACGTAAGCCGCAATGATAGCGTGCATCATGGTGAAGCTCTTCATGCCTTCGGCTCTCTTTTCGCGGACGTATTTTTCGAGAAGACCCACGTCAATGTAGTCTCTGATCCTGTTTGATGCGCCGGTGCGATCTTCCATGATGTAGCAGGCAACGCGTGCCATGGGAGAGACCGAGCGTACACGGCGGCCGTCTTTTCGGTCTCCGAATCTGCGGCGACGCTTCTTTTTCTCGGGCTTTGCTTCGGCTTGGGCCTCGGTGATCTCCGCGACGGAAGTCTCTGGGGTGTTTTCGGTGTTGGGGGTGGTAACAGTGGTATTTTCTGCCATATATGTACTACCTCTCATTCAATATATTTCTGAATTATATTTTACCATATTGAAACGGATTTGTAAACAAAAATCGACAAAAAATATAGTTTATCAGGAATGAGCGGATGGTATGAGAGAATTATACTTGACAAATGTGAGATTTAATAGTATAATATGTGATGTATATTGAAAAAACACAAAAAATGCGGGCGTGGCGGAATCGGCAGACGCGCCAGATTTAGGATCTGGTATTGTATGATGTGAAGGTTCAAGTCC
>CAYYRY010000126.1:0-5808 GCA_964474245.1 uncultured Ruminococcus sp.
ATATATCGACAGCTGTCTCTCAGAGGTACGAAAAAAGTTTAAGATAATTATCGTTTCGGGCTGTGCAAGCGGTGCCGATTCCATAGGGGAGCGTTACGCTTCGGAGAACGCATTGGATATAGAAAAATATCCCGCCGAGTGGAGTAAATACGGTAGAAAAGCAGGACCGATCCGCAACCGACAGATGGCAACTATCTGCGACATTGTTATTGCCTTTTGGGACGGAAAAAGCAAAGAAACAAGATTCATGATAGATTACGCAGTAAAGCTCGGGAATGATGTTTTTATAAAAATGATCTGACCGTATACTCTGTTAAAGCAACTCAATTATCATACAAACGTCTTCTCATATACCGTAATCATTGGAGGCTTTTGCCGAATCGATATAAAGTAATAATTTATAAAACACATTTACAACAAATCGCCGGTATGATATAATTATAAAAACTAAGTATACTGCATACGTACAGAAAGGACTTACAAATGGCAATTCTTAAAAGCAGTTATCTCCCCTTGGAAGACGCGTTCAAGTGGGCGGAGGATATGGCAAGATCATACGTTACCACCGGAAAGCACGGTCCCTGCGACGACGGTCGCTTTGACAACGACTACATTCCCTCATACTGGGCGGGATACCGTACACGAACTGCATTCTACATACGCGATTACGTGCATCAGGCAGCGGGTGCCTCACTGCTCGGACTGAATGAGGAAAACTACCGTATGCTGGAGGCATTCGCCGCCTCAGCAACAAAGGAAAGAGGTCTGTACGCGCTGTGGGCGCTGAACTTTGACGGAAGTCCTTACCACGTTGACTATAAGGACGACACGAACTTCATCCGTGAGATACCTGCTCAGTTTGAGCTTGTAGAGCTTGCCTACAGGCTTTACTGCAGAACGGGAGACCGCCGATATCTTGACGGCGATATTTTCAACTTCTGCAGGACGACCATGACGGACTTTATCACAGCCCGTGACAAAAACGGCAACGGTGTCCCCGAAGGGCTTGGTTCGGACATCTTCGGAGAGCTGTGCACCTATAATGAGGGGCCGAAGTTCTCTCCCCTTGAATCGGGTGACGAGATCGCCTGCCAGCACCGCGCTACTCTGGCGTTTGCGGGACTTCTCCGCGCGAGAGGTGAAGTAAGTGAAGCTGATGAGTGGGAAAAGAAAGCGGCTGAGCTTCGCCGTTACTTTAACGAGGAGTGGAGCATACATCCCGACGATCCCAAGGGACACTACGTCAGCACGCTTATGACGGACGGAGTGACAAAGCGCACCGATTTTGCTCTTGAGACAAGCTGGTTCATGCCCTTAAAGCATCTTCCCTATCCCGGCCCGAGATGTGACAGATACCTTGACTACATCACCGAAATGTTAGGACATGGCATCGGGTTCCCCACTGCAGCCGTGAACATTGAGGCGTACACGTACCTTCCCGAGGTGTTCTTCAACTACGACCGTGTTGAAGAGGGCTGGAAGTGGATGAAATACATCAGAGATATGCGCGACGTGCATCACGTGGGACCGAGCCAGGGCAATAACGGTTACTACCCTGAGGTCTCCTTCACCATGATCGCCCATATTATCGAAAATCTCATGGGAATCGTGCAAAACGTTCCCGACGGAACTATCACGACGTTCTCCCGTCTGCCGGGTGAGGTTGAAGACCTCTCTCTGAGCGAGCAGGCAATGACAGGCTGCGACATTTCCGTAAAGCACGTAGGCAGAACGGAAACGGTATTTGAAAACCTCCGCGGAAGCACCGTATCATGGCAGGCTGAATTCATAGGTGAACATAACACCGTAAGCGTCAACGGAGAAGCCGTACCTGCAAAGATCATCTCACGTCATGGATATACAGTCAGCCGTGTGACTGTCAGCGTTCCCGCGGGAGAGAGATATCACGCTATAGTGTGATCATATAGGTAAAACTAAAAATCAATAATACTTGGAGCAATTCACATGAACTATCAATTTTTACGATTTCCCGGAGGCAAACCCAAAGCGGTTACGCTTAGCTATGATGACGGCAGTCTTTCCGACATAAAGCTCACCGGAACGGTAAATAAATACGCTCTTAAGTGTACGTATAATCTTGTGGGCTCACTTGTCGAGGAAGAGTCGAGACTGAGTATCGATTTTATCAAAAAGGAGATACTCGGAAGGGGCCATGAGGTCGCTAATCACGGCTATTATCACAGATCACAGGGCAAAATACGTTCTATTGAGAGTATCCGTGAGATCATCGATTGCAGGACCATTCTCGAAAGTGCGCTCGGTACGATAATCAGAGGCTTTGCGTATCCCGATATTTCGCCTAACAGATCTGCCGAACCGGATACGTACAGAAGAATAAAAAGCAATCTATGTGAGACCGGTATTGCTTATGCAAGATGTGACGGGAATGCCGGAAGTAACTTTTCGCTGCCTGACGACTTTCACAGCTGGGTACCCACGGCACATCACGACCATCCCGATATTATGAAATATATAGATGAATTTGTTAATATCGATCTTGATAAGCTCTATATCTCAAGACGGGATCCGAGGCTGTTCTTCTTATGGGGACACGCAAGCGAATTTGACGACAATAACAATTGGGATCATTTTGATGAGATCTGTCAAAAGCTTTCAGGCAAAAGTGACGTTTGGTATGCAACGAATATAGAGATCTGCGATTACGTAAATGCGTACGGTTCACTGCGCTACAGTGCAGACGGAACGATCATATACAACCCTACGCTGTATACCGTTTGGTTTGACATTGACGGTAAGGTGTATTCACTTAAGCCCGGCGAGACATTAAGTTTGAAGGATTTTTGATGTTTTATTCGTAAGGTTACGGACAGTCGGGGACACCTGTCCCTACAAATATTTGTGCATTTTCATCTTAATGCGACACCCCTTTTAAGGTTAAAATAACGTTGTCACCCAATACACAACACCATAAACCACACCTGCAGATATACCGTACAGTATCACGGGGCCCGCGATGGTGAATATCTTCGCGCCTACGCCGAGGATGAAGCCTTCCGACTTATTGTCAATGGCACAGGATGCTACCGCGTTGGCAAAGCCCGTGATAGGGACGAGGGTACCTGCGCCCGCGTACTTTGCCACGTCGTCAAACACGCCGAGACCGGTCAGCAGTACCGCAGTGAAAACGAGACTCACCGATGCAAGCATCCCCGCGTTGTCCTCGGAGAGGGGCAGATTCATATATAACGCTTTTAGTCCGTGACCTACGGTGCATATACCCCCACCCACGAAAAACGCCCACAGGCAATCCTTCATCAAAGGTGACTTCGCCGCCCGCGTTTCCGTATATTTCTTATATGCTTCGTTATTCATATTCATAAAAATAAACCTCCCGTTTCCAAGTGATATTATTATCACCTGCGAACGGGAGGTTTATGTATGCTGTTTTATTAATAATACAGCTTCGGCTTTATTCGTCAATGCTTTTTTCGATTATTTTAAGATTTGCAGGTACTATCCCTGCCGCTTCGTAGACTATCTCGCTTATCTGTGCCGTCTCGCCGGGGGTCAGCGTATCACATCTGACGATCACGTTTGCCATGTCGCCGTTGACCACGGCCACGCACTTGTCAAAGCCCTTTGCTACCACCATGGCTTCAATATTACATTCCCTCTCGATATCACGTGCAATACGGTTTAAGTCAGCCATTGCGGCTTCCTTTGCGCCCTCTTCTGCACCTTCGTTTTCCGATACCTCAAGGAGTACCTCCATTGCCTCGTCCCTCGCCTGCTGTCTGCCGAGAGATACGGTGGCAAAATAATCGTCTGATAATATGTCCCCGTCGGCGCCTGCTTCAACTATGTCTCCCGCAATGTCCTCGTCAGTTACCCCGGCAAGGTCTATGACAGGCTCGAGTCCGCCCGTGTCTTCTGGGACTCCCTCGCGGAAAAGGAAAAAGTTCAGCGCTACGGCGCATCCCACCAGCATTACAGCGCATATTCCCGCTATGGTTCTCGTTCCGATTTTTTTTTTAAGAGAGCCGAGCTTCTCTCCTATACCGACAAAGAAACCCTTCGCTTTTTCTGCGAACTTACAAGCCTTACCGTTTTTTTCGTTTTTCATAGTGATCTCCATTCTGCCTTTGTCCGTACAGCGGTAAGCCTCCGTATCATGCCGCTTTTCTCACCGTACAGCTTATATAATGTTACGTATCAAATCATATGTTTACTCAAAGCCGTTTATTACTGCTATGCCGATATTTTTATCCTGCTTGACGGTATCCCAAGAGCCGCCGAGATCAGCTCCGTCAGCTTCTTTTGAAGCACCGCGCCGTCGCCGCCGTTACACACCACAGCAACACCTCTGACTTTCGGATATATCTCCATTACAGGCACGGGTGCAGTACCGTCGCCCTTCTCGATTATCAGATAGTCCGAGGTATACCCCCATGAGCTGTCAGAATGCTTATCCTCGGTAACGTTATCTGCGTAGATGTATTCGCTTCCCGACTCAAGGGTGAGAAGCACCGTAACGTCATCTACCCCATCCACCGCAAGGCAGATTGCCTTCACCCTGTCCTCAAGCTTTTCCGTATAGCTTACAACGGATTGATACTCAGTACCGTCAGACTCTGCCTCTCCCCCACCGACGTTTGCAAAAAGCAACAGGCATACCCCTACCACCGCCGTCACCGTAATTACGATAAACGGCTTTTTGTTTTTTAATATTTCATCAAGCTTCTTCAAAGTAAATATCTCCGTATCTTATTTTACATCTGTCAAACTTCAATACTTTTCTATCCGCACGGCAAACACGTGTACCTCACAGCCAAATACCTCTTCAAGATAATCTTCCGCTTCAATGACGGTACTACTGTCGGATGCTCCCACAAGCACCTGTATCTCGCTGATAGTCAAGTTTTCACTGTCGTCAATTATCAGCTTCACGTCGGTCGTACCCTTTTCAAAGCCGTATTTTCTTTCACAAAGCTCAACTATATAAGAGCATATTCCCTCTGCTGTCATACCGATGACTGCAGAGCTGTCAGACAGATTCTCACTCTCCCCGGTGGATTGGATTCCGTCAAGCTTCGCTTTAAGAGCAGACGTCATCTGTGACAGATCCTTCAGGGGTGCGAGCATTACCGCAAGCAGTACGAATGCCGACAGTTGCCTTACGTACAATCCGCTTTTCTCTGTATTTTTCGGAAGGGCGATCATCACGATCGATGCGGCAACACCGATAATTATTACGTTTCTGATATAATCCGTCATGCCGCCTCCTTAAGTGACACCGGTGTTCATGAACAGAACCACGGCAAATATGAAAAACACTCCGGTCATAGCGCAAAACGCCAGAAACAGCGACAGCACGGAGTCAGCATCACCCACTATGCCCGCCGCCACACCGCATTCGAGTATCTCCGCAGCACTCTTGCATATGAGAAGTGACAGCCTTGTTATGAAAAGGCTGACCACGGTTGGCAGAACGAACAGCAAAACTATCACGATACCAATGCCGCCCGTCACCTGTCGGACGAGGGCAAGTCCTGCAGTGACCGTTGTCAAAGCCTCCGACACAGCACCGCCCACTATGGGAATATATGAGCCGAGGGCAAAACGGACGGTCTTCATGGCAAAGGAATCCGCCCCCTTTGCAAGAGATGTCTGTATACCGAATATGAAGGAATATACAAGGAGGAAAAAGCCTACAAGGGTCATGACTATCCGCCTCACTCCGGATATCAGCGACGATATGTTTACTCCCTTGAATACCCCTGCCACCGTACCGAGAGCAAAGAGTGTACCCGCAAGTGGGACGAGAAT
>CAYYRY010000127.1:0-5806 GCA_964474245.1 uncultured Ruminococcus sp.
ATACAGGTATCTAATCTTAAACATTTCAATATCATTTATCGTATTTTTATATTCCTGCACAAAGGACGGACTACACTGAAGCAGTCCGTCCTTGCTATATTGAGTTTCAGTTATCGGCAGAATCAGCAGATACGTTGCTGTATCTGAAGAGCATGGTCGCAGTCTCTGCTCGGCTCGCGCTTCCCTTGGGGTCAAGGAGATTGCCGGGTTTACCGGTTACAATGCCGTTTTTCTTCATCCAGCACATGGCTTCATATGACCAACCTGCTACTTTATCCATATCGGCATAGTCCATATCCACATTCTCACCTTCGGCAAGTCCGCCTCCCTTGTACTGTTCATAACGGTAAAGGATAGTAGCCAGCTGTTCGCGGGATATATCGTCGTCGGGGCCAAATTCCTTATCGCTGTAGCCTGTCACTATCTTATTTGCCTGCGCCCAGCGTACTGCTTCCGTGTACCACTTACCTGCTGGTACGTCTTCAAACGACATTGGCTCGGTTACTGCAGGTCTTCCTTCAAGTCGCCACAGGATAGTTACAACCATTGCCCTGTTGGTCGTCACAGAAGGAGCAAATGTGCCGGCACTTGTACCGTTCATAAGACCGTTTACTATGCAGAAGTGGATTCCGTCATGATACCATGAGATAAGCTTCAGATCTCCGAAAACGTGCATCGGGCACTTCTCGTCTTTACTGCAGACTGCACCGGGGATGGTCTCTGTTTCGGTGAGGCCGCATTCTTCGCAGTTACGGCTCTTTTTGCCGTCCTTAAAGACCTCTGGTTCATCAATTACAGACCACTCACCGAAATTGTGCTCCGTCAGCTTTTCGATAGGCTTGTTTTCTGCTCTGCTGATCTCATCTGCTGATCTCAAACTCACATAATGTGCAGTATACGATTTCCGTGAAGGAGCCTTCCTTCTCACAGGTTGCAGGTATCAGGTCCTCACAGACAGGCTCACCCGGCGTACATGGGGTAACAGGGCCACCACAGTAGTCGCAGGAGTGTCCGTCCTTGCCTGCTTCGTGACTGCCGCCCATATCCTCGCCGCAAGCATCGCACTTGTGGTCTGTAGGGTACTTGTCAACACACTCATCGTCGCCTTCGAGGCAGAGTCCGTTCTCACCGTAGATATAATTTAATTCTTCATTATATGTCACGTCATCCGGTATCTCTACGTAGATGTTAAGTCTGTCACATGAGATCTGATCTTCTCCGGAATATACTTCGAGAATACCGCCGTATACCGTAACATTATCCGTATAGATGCCGTAATCATAAGCATCTACATATACTTCTCCGCCGTAGATTATAAAGCTATCGTATGCGTATAAACCATCATAGTCATCAGAGTATATATCAACGTATCCGCCTGCAATTACAACCTGATTATAGCTTTCAATTCCGAAGTCACTTGATTCGATTATTACGTCTCCGCCTGTGATAATAACGTCAAATCCGGTACTCACTCCGACATCATCTGCAGTTATGTCCACATATCCGTCACGAACAGTTAGCATTCCATCGATGTATATACCGCAGTCATCAGCATTGATGATGAGAGTGCCGTCCTCAATAATGCAGTCGCCGTCCTTGATATCTATTCCGTCGTCTTTTATCGCTTCGTTTATAAGGTTACCGTCTTCATCATAGTCGAAATAACCGAGGGACACCTCTCCGCTTTCAAGGGTAAAATCTCCGAGCTCAAGCTGGATCGCGTCGTCTGTTGCAAGAACTCTGAGACTTCCGTCACCGCAAATTGTAAGGTCGTGCTCAGCAACGATACCGTCTCCATTTCCATCAGAGGGGGCACAGCTTATGAAGCTGTCTCCCAACAGCATCACAGTCATATCCTTAGTGGCATACACAGCTCCGCTGTAGGTCGTATCGTCTTCGTTCTTCCATTGCAAGCCTTCGCCGTCATAGCTGTAGTCATACAGCTCAAGGACACCGTCCTTGTAGTAAGCATATCCGCCTGATGGCTTCGAAGTGGTGACTTTACCGTTAATATCAATGTACTGACCGTCCTCAAGTCCGACGCCGCCTACGTAAATGTCATACACCTTTGGAAGCTCCTTTACATTGCAGAAGGTACATACACCGTTTGCAAAGGTGTGTCTGTGCCAAAGATCATATCCACACTCACCGCATTCAAACCAGTGTCCGACAAAGCTCGTACTTACAAGGTCTCCGGAAACATGGGGAACCGGATCCAATTCCTGTGAGCATCTGCAGTAACTCCAATGTCCTGTGTCGGTCCTACCGCAGCCATAGGAAAAATCACACTCCTCCGTGATATCCTTCTCACAGTAAACGCACTTTCCCGAGTGGGTTCCGTTACCGTTAATGGTATAGTCAAGAATTGAGTGTTTGCAGGGGTTCTTGCCGCATACGTCGCATGAGTAGTCTTCGTTCTTATCGGTACACAGCTCATGCATATATTTACCGCAGTTGGCAAAGTCACAGTTGTGGTCGGAATTATTATCTGTGCATAACCATTCCATCTCCACCCGGCACACATCAAAATCACAGACATGGTCAGCGTCAGCATCAGTACAAAGCTCTTCGATTATCCAATAACAGTCGTCACAGTAATGGTCACCGTCATGACTGAAGCACACGACTATTGAACAGCTGTTACAGTATCCGTCGCTGTCGGTATCCTTGTGTCTTTCAGATATAATATATCCGCAACCGCAATTCTTATAATGCTTTCCTCCAAAGCCAGGTAACCACTTCTCTGATATGTTGTGAGGGTTAACGGAAGACTTGTATCCGCAGTCATCGTTACATCCCGTCCAGTGATCGGTATCATCGTATCTCCATATAAGCTTGTGGTTTTCGGTAACCTCTTTTTTACAGACTGTACAGGTACCGCAGTGCTTGTTTAAATCATCCGTATAAACAGTCCACTCATCAACCTTATGCTTCAAATAATCACAGTTAGTGCATTCGCAGTTTTCAAACTCGTGAGATTCATGATCCTTTTCATAGCCGCAATCGGTACATACTGCCCAGTGAAGCTCATCGTTAAAGTTTTCGCTATAGTTGCACGTCTCGTATACCTGCTCACCACAGGCACAACTATACACGTGCTGACCGTTTTCCAGTGAACTGATGTTGCTTTCAGGTGTGTGATAATGTTTGTAATACGCCCATATATTGCCGTCAGAATTAAGGCGTGTCTCAAATCCTGCTGACGACTCCACTAACGTTTCAGCATCCGATTCGGTAATGGTATATCCGTTTGCAGGAGTGCCCAGTACGTAATCATTGGTCTGTGTGTTATTAAAATGGTCAACTAATATAGTTCTGCCTGTAAGGGCACCGGAAAGGAATATTTCAGGATAATTATCGTTGCTGAAATCCACCTTGACGGTCTGAACATTTACGTTACCGGACAAAATGAACTTACAATCTCCCGAAAGTTGGATACTGGTCATGCTTTCGGAATAGACGTTTACCTCATTTCCGTCGTTTGCCTCAATGGTGAGACTGCCGTTATAGCTGCGGATATCCGGATCATTATCAGAATAGGAATGAAACTCACCGTCGGTGATTTTCAGGTTTCCGTTACTGTAAACAGCGCACCCGTTCTGAGAGGTAATGAATACATTGTTCTGCAATGAAAGTTCACTGTTCTCCCATAAGTATATGACGTCTTCGGTACTGTCCGATAAGTTACTTATACGAACATTATCAAGGACTAATTTTGCATCCTGAACATAGATAATATTGCCGTCAATGCTTCCCGTGATGGTATGGTAGTCACCGTTCAGGAGTATATCCTCATGTGTAAACAGTGATATCGGACTCTCTATGGTCACATCCTTAAGAAGAGTTATGGTTACAGTCTTATTGTATGCCTGTGTAAGTGCTTCCTCAAGAGTCGCGTAGGTCGTGGTCACACCGTCAACGGTAACTGTAGCTTCGTCAGAGCTGTCGGCGTATACAACGCTGCCAAGGCAGGAAAAAAGCGCCACAATCATTGCAAAAGCAATAAGCCATGTTACACCTTCGTTTTAATTTTCTTTGTCATAATAATCTCCATTCTGCCTCTTAAGCGGAAACTTAACTGATATAATATATTTTATATGGTCATCCGCCGACTAATTCCACAAGAACTACCTCGGGACGGTTGTTTATGCGAAGTGGGATGATGCTGTTCCCGATTCCCTTGCTGACGATCATGTTCGTCTCACCGGATGTAAACACACCGGCATCGTACTCCGGGAAAAAGCCTTGACCGTGAGCTATAAGTCCGCCGACAAAGGGTAATCTGAACTGACCACCGTGGGCGTGTCCGCAGAGGACGATATCCGCACCGTGCTTTACATACACATCGAAAAGCTCGGGTCTGTGGGACAGGAGGACATAAAAGGCATCGCTGTCACCGATCAGTGTACTGAGCTTATCTGCCATAACCGAAGAGCTTCCTGATGTCGCCATATCCGTTGAAAACGCAGGGTCGTTGACACCGGCTATGCACAATGACATTCCTTCCCTCTCAAGCTCGACGCACTTATCCTCCAGAATGCATACCCCAAGCTCGCTGAGTCCCTCTTTAAGCTCATGATACTCAGACACACGTGACTCATGATTGCCGGTTACGTAGTAGCATGGAGCAATATTTACAGCTCCTTCCGCAAAACGGAGAGCTACCTTGACGTCGGTATTGCGCGAGTCTATCATATCACCTGTAATGGCAATGATATCGGGTGAAGCCAAACGAAGCATCTGAAGAAGTTTTTCGTTATCCTTACCCATTTCAGCATTATGCAGGTCGGAGACATGAGCAATACGGAAACCGCTGAATGACTCAGGCAAGAGGTCGCATTGCACCGTATACGTGTTAAGCTCAAGAGCCGAGTTTGCCCACACCGTCCATATTATAAGTACTGTAAGAAATACTGACGCAATGACAGATATTATGATGATCGTCTTCTTTTTTCGTGTCATATCCTCACCAACAGCCGACCTCACTGTAAAATTGACTGATCTTTAATATTTGTAAAGTATATACCTGTAGCATAATAATAAATATAGTTACAAGCCTCATCATTTGCTACGCCCCAGCATTCCTCTGTTTTTTCTCCATCGTAGGCTTCACCCTGGCTGTTAACAAGAGTTACCTGAAGCTTCTTTGAAGTGTCCGGGACCAGATTATCACTTATACTGTTGTCTGAATCGAGCAGATAATAATCCTCACCGTTATAGCTTATGTGGTCAAAGAATAAAAACTGACTGACAAAATCATAGGGCACCGCACCGTCCGGAATAAGATGTATGACCACCATTGCAATTAATGGACTGAGTATCAGAAGGGATGATACAATTATAAGTATTACGTTAGTTTTTGTGCTCATAACTCCACCTCTTTCTCATAAATCTTTAAAAGCCTTCTGGTATTGTTAATGTACCTCACATAAAGAGATCAAAGCTTGCCTATACTTTGCAGTATAATTTTACCATATAACAATTCGTTTGTAAATATTTTTTTGATCACCGTCTTATTGAACCGCTTGTTTTTTTTACCTTCAAATGTTATAATAAAAAAGAATTTTACAATCTATGGAGGTGCAGAGTGAAGGACGTGCTTGTAACTGGTGCATACGGCGGAATGGGACGCGCCACTGTGAAGGCTTTGCGGAGCTGTGGCTACAGAGTCTTCGCCATTGACTTAAAATTCGGAGAGGACGGAGATCTTGACGAAAACGTCATAAAAATTGAAGCGGATATAACAAACGAGGATGCCGTCATATCTGCCGCACAGGACGTTGGGCTTTATACAGACTCTCTTTAT
>CAYYRY010000128.1:0-5726 GCA_964474245.1 uncultured Ruminococcus sp.
GTGCTGTGGGAGATGATGACGGTGGGCTTGTCGGTGCATTCGCGTGCAGCCTTGTAAGCCGCTTCGATGGAGTCGAAGTCGTGTGCGTCGCATTCCACTACGTTCCAGCCGAACGCTTCGAACTTCTTGTCGTAGGGAGTGGGGTTCATAACTTCCGCGATGGGGCCGTCGATCTGGAGACCGTTGAAGTCGATGAGCCATACGAGGTTGGAGAGCTTCATGTTGCCTGCGAACATTGCAGCTTCCCAAACCTGACCTTCCTGGGTTTCGCCGTCGCCGAGGATCGCGTAGATTCTCTGAGCCTTGCCGTCGAGCTTGGATGCGAGAGCCATCCCGCAGGAAACGGACGTGCCCTGACCGAGAGAACCGGAGGACATATCAACGCCGGGAGTATGCTTCATGTCGGGGTGACCCTGAAGATAGCTGCTTGTTTTTCTGAGAGTCTTAAGATCCTCAACGGGGAGAAAACCCTTCTGAGCGAGAACGGAGTAAAGTGCGGGAGCACAGTGACCCTTGGAAAGAACGAGTCTGTCACGGTCTGCCTTATCGGGGTCTGCGGGGTCAACGTTCAGCTTTTCGAAATAAAGGTATGTCAGAACGTCTGCGATGGAAAGAGAGCCGCCGGGATGGCCACTCGCTGCGGAGTACACGCCATCAATAATGCCAACGCGTACACGTCTTGCAGTTTCCTTAAGGAAATCAAGCTTGTTTGTATCCATAATTAAGATCTATCCTTTCTTTACCGTCGCGCCGCAGATGACACAGGGCGCGAATATAGACTACTTCTATTTTAATATATTTTTTGCAATATGTCAACGAGGTAACTGAAGTTTTCCCGAGTTTATGCCGTTTTTTATGAATCTTTTCAAGTTTTATCGCAAAAAACTCGTCCATTCCGGAGACTGATTCACCCTTCAGCACAATCCGTTTACAATAATTTATCATTTCAACGTATTGACTTTTAACATTATAAAATGTACAATTATTAATAGTATTAGGGGTATTTTGCGTACATACACCGCTGACTTGTCATTCTTAATGTAGCATACTACTTCAGCATCCCCCAAATAATACAGAAAGGCAAGTAACGATGACAGATTTTAAAGCTCTTGCTGATGAGTTGCTTCTCGTTCTCAGGAATAACAGCCGACTGCGTTACAGGCGTGATATCAACGTTTTTTCCAACGGCGAGCTTAGCATTTTAGCTTATCTTAAAGAAAATGAAAACGGAGTATTCGCCGGAGTTCTCTGCAAAGAGCTCGGCATGACAACGCCGAGAATTTCAGCGGCAATATCGAGCCTTCAGAATAAAGAGTTCGTTTTCAGAGTTGTCGATACAGTCGACCGAAGGAGAGTTCGGGTATTTATTACCGACACCGGATTGCAGCTTATAGAGCAAAAGAAGGCTGAGTTGCTGATTCTTATGGAGAACATTCTCCTACGTCTCGGCGAAAATGATGCAAAGGAATACGTGCGTCTGACAAAACGTATCAATGATATCACATCAAATGAATAAATCTCCGAAAAAGCAAAGAAAGGCATGATCAATTATGAAACAAAGCCTCATCACTCTCGGAATAGATATAGGAAGCACCACCGCTAAGCTCGTAGCATCGAGAAACGGTGAGATCATCTATTCAAAATATGAACGCCATATGTCCCGGGTCAGACAAAAAACCGTTGAAATGATAAATAATATGAAGGTCGCCATAGGAGATATACCTGTCCGTGCCGCAATTTCAGGCTCTGCCGGTCTCGGCGTTGCAGAAGCGGCAAGTATCCCCTTCATTCAGGAGGTAGCCGCCACAACAGAGCTTGTAAGCAGACTCCATCCCGAAACTGAAGCTGTAATCGAGCTTGGAGGCGAGGATGCCAAGATCATCTTCTTCGGATCAGGTATTGACGAGCGTATGAACGGCACCTGTGCAGGCGGTACGGGAGCATTCATCGATCAGATGGCAACTCTACTCGGAATTACAGCAGACGAGCTTGACGCACTCAGCCTCAAAGCAAAGCGCATATATCCCATCGCATCCCGTTGCGGAGTATTTGCAAAAACGGATATACAACCCCTTCTCAATCAGGGCGCACGCCATGAGGATATTGCGGCAAGTATATATCAGGCTGTGGTAAATCAGACCATCGCAGGTCTTGCCCAGGGCAGACGTATCAAGGGACACGTGCTTTTTCTCGGCGGTCCCCTTACCTTCTGCGAGGGACTCAGATACAGATTCAGAAAGACCTTAGAGCTTGACGAAAGCATGGCTTGCCTTCCGCCGTACTCCTCCCACTCCGTTGCTTACGGAACGTCATTTTTCGCCGAAAGCGGAGGACTTGAGATTACCCTCTCAGACCTTGCAGATAAGATCAGTTCTGCTGAAAACGTAAAGAGCAAAAACGCCCTGCTCCCCCCGCTTTTCACGTCTCAGCAGGAGTATGATACCTTCAGCGCACGTCATGCCAAGGCTGACGTTAAAAGACGCGATCCCGAATCCTATGAAGGCGATGCTTACGTTGGTATCGACTGCGGCTCCACCACCACAAAGCTCGTCCTGCTCTCAAAGGACAAGGAGCTTCTCTATACATACTACTCATCAAACAAGGGAAATCCCGTAGAAGTCGTCAGAGAACAGCTTACCCACATATACTCCATCTGCAAGGACAGGATCACGATCCGGGGTACCGCTGTAACCGGATACGGTGAAGAGCTGATAAAAAACGCCTTCAACATTGACATCGGTCTCGTTGAAACAGTCGCTCACTATACCGCCGCCAAGCACTTTATGCCAAAGGTCGATTTCATACTCGACATAGGCGGTCAGGATATCAAATGCTTCAAGATAAAGAACGGCGCCATCGACAGCATCATGCTCAACGAGGCTTGTTCCTCGGGCTGCGGCTCTTTTATAGAGACATTTGCAAAATCCATGGGATATACCTCTCCCGAATTCGCCCGCCTTGCCCTTTTCGCAGAGCATCCCGTCAACCTAGGCAGCCGTTGTACGGTATTCATGAATTCCTCCGTTAAGCAGTCTCAGAAGGACGGCGCAACTGCAGAGGATATCTCCGCCGGTCTGTCCATCAGCGTTGTAAAGAATGCCATATATAAGGTCATCCGTGCATCCGGCCCCGAGGATCTCGGACGCCACGTAGTCGTACAGGGCGGTACGTTTATGAATGACGCCGTTCTGAAAGCCTTCGAAACAGAACTTGGATGTGAGGTCGTCCGTCCCGCCATCGCGGGGCTTATGGGCGCATACGGCGCGGCACTGCGTGCAATGAAGCAAAAAGAAACCTCCCTTCTCTCAATGGAGGATCTCGAAGCCTTCGAGCATACCTCAAAGGCAACCACCTGCAAGGGCTGCGCAAACAACTGCCGTCTTACGGTAAATACATTCTCCGGCGGACGACGCTTCATATCGGGCAACCGTTGTGAAAAACCTCTGCACCGCGACGGCGAATACAAGGACCACAAGTACAATCTCTACCGCTTCAAGAGAGACTATCTCACCTCCCTCACCGATAACGACACCGACGTATTCTCCCGTTGCACCGTGGGTATCCCCCTTGCCCTCGGTATCTACGAGACCGCCCCCCTGTGGCACGGCATTTTCAGAAGTCTCGGCTTCAGAGTAAAGTTCTCGGGTATGTCCACCCGACGCACCTACGAAAAGGGACAGTTCACGATCCCATCCGACACGGCTTGCTACCCTGCAAAGATCATGCACGGTCATATTGAAGAGCTGATCGAAGACGGAGTTGACGTGATCTTCTACCCCTGCCTTACATATAACATAAAGGAAAAAGGAAGCACCAACCACTACAACTGCCCCGTCGTGGCATACTATTCCGAGCTTCTCAACGGAAACCTTGAAAACCTCGGAACCTCCCGTTTCTTCTATCCCTACCTCAACATAAACAATAAAAAAGAGCTTGCACGTGAGCTTAAGACTTACCTCAAGGATGAGCTTGGATACGATATATCCCTCAGAGAGATAAGGGCTGCTGTTACTGCAGGCTTTGCGGAATACGACGCATATATGTCTGAAGTCCGCCGTCAGGGAGAGCTTGCCCTCGATCATGCTGAACGACACGGAAAGCGAGTTATGATACTGGCCGGCAGACCGTACCACATCGACGAGGAGATCTGCCACGGCATAGACAAGCTCGCCGCAACTCTCGGTTTTACCGTAGTAAGCGAGGACAGCGTATGCCACCTTGCAAAATCTCCCGATACAAGAGTCCTTAATCAGTGGACCTATCACGCAAGACTTTACCGCGCCGCAGCATTTGCCGTATCCAATCCGAGAGTTGAGCTTGTTCAGCTCGTCTCCTTCGGATGCGGTGTAGATGCCATAACCACCGACGAAGTTCGCCGCATTCTCGAAGAGGGCGGAAAATACAGCACACAGATAAAGATCGACGAGATCACCAACCTCGGTGCGGTGCGTATCCGTCTGCGCAGTCTTCTCGCCGCCCTTGACGAAAAGGAAGCCGACGACGCAGTACCCGGTAATTCAGATACTTAACGGAAAGGAAGCAGTCTGAAAATAACGCAAGCCTGTGACTTACGTACAGCTTTTTCAGACCCATTTGTGTCTTGCCGCCAAAACGGCGGCGGCATTTCGGTCATCGCGGATGGCCGAAAACATCACAAATCAAAGAAAGGCATGGTCATAAAACATGGCACAAAAATATATCCCTTTTACCAAAGAGATGAAAAACAGCTATAAGATCCTGATTCCCAATATGCTTCCTGTCCACTTCCGTCTCATAGCAAGGGTCCTTCGCAATTACGGCTATGATGCTGAGCTCCTTGAAACCACAGGTCCCCACATCGGCGAGACAGGTCTTAAATACGTCCACAACGACACCTGCTATCCCGCCATCCTCGTCATAGGCCAGTTTCTCGACGCCATAAAGTCAGGGAAATACGACCCCCACAAGACCGCCCTGCTTCTCTTCCAGACAGGCGGAGGATGCCGCGCGTCTAACTACGTATCCCTTCTAAGGAAAGCCCTGGAGAGGGCAGGCTACAGCTATGTGCCGGTGATCGCCTTCGGTCTGTCGGGACTTGAAAAGCACCCCGGCTTTGATCTGAGTGTCGCAATTTGGCACCGCATGGTATACGCCGTGTTCTACGGGGATCTTCTCATGAGCCTCGTTAATCAGACCCGACCGTATGAGATAACCAAGGGAGAAGCAGAAGCAAAACGCGAAGAATGGTCAGCTAAGCTCGTGGAAGAAATGACGGGCAAAAAAATTTCCTACCCAAAAATACTTGAAAACTACCGCAGGATAGTAAGCGACTTTGCCTCCATCCCCATGGATAGAACGCCTAAGGTCAGGGTCGGTGTCGTTGGAGAGATCTACGTAAAGTTCTCTCCCCTCGGCAACAACAATCTCGAAGACTTCCTCGTATCGGAAGGAGCTGAGGTTACAGTCCCGGGACTCGTCGATTTCTGTTTATACTGTGTATACAACGGCATTATCGATACCAAGCTCTACGGCATAGGTAAAGCAAAGCTTGCTGTATGGAAGTACATATATTCCTTCCTTCTCAAAAAGCAGACCGACATGAGAGAAGCCATTGCCGCATCCGGTGTGTTCAAGCCGCTGTCATCCTTTGAGCATACCGTAAAGCTTGCCCATGGATACATCAGCCACGGTGTAAAAATGGGCGAAGGATGGCTGCTGACCGCCGAAATGCTGGAGCTGGCGGAATC
>CAYYRY010000129.1:0-5680 GCA_964474245.1 uncultured Ruminococcus sp.
GTGCGGCAATTCAGGGTGGTGTCCTCGGCGGCGACGTTAAGGACCTCCTCCTTCTCGACGTAACACCCCTGTCCCTCGGCATCGAGACCCTGGGCGGCGTGTTCAACAGGATCATCGACAGAAACACCACCATCCCCGTAAAGAAGAGCCAGGTATACTCCACAGCGGCTGACTCCCAGACCTCCGTTGAGATCCACGTTCTTCAGGGTGAGCGCGACATGGCGGCGGGCAACACCACCCTCGGCAGATTCATCCTCGACGGTATCACACCCGCCCCCCGCGGCGTTCCTCAGATCGAAGTAACCTTCGATATCGACGCCAACGGTATCGTAAACGTATCCGCACTTGACAAGGGTACCGGTAAGGAACAGCACATCACCATCACCTCCTCCACCAATATGTCCAAGGAGGACATCGACAAGGCTGTAAAAGACGCCGAGATGTTCGCTGAGGCTGACAAGAAGCAGAAGGAGCTTGTTGAGGTAAGAAATCAGGCTGAGAACATGGCATACCAGAGCGAAAAGACTCTCTCCGAGATCGGTGACAAGGCAACCGACTCTGAAAAGGACGCAGTCCGCGCGGCTATCGATAAGGTAAAGGAGACCGCAAAGACCGATGACGTTGAGGCTATCAAGGCTGACATCAAGGCTCTCGAGGAGGCTTTCTACCCCATCGCACAGAAGATGTACGCCGATGCTAATCAGGGCGCAGGTGCGGCAGGCGCAGACGGAAACGGCGGCGCAGGCTCCGACGGCACCTACTACAGCGCAGATTTCGAGGACAAGAGCGACAACTGAGTATAGCCGGGGCATCATAAAGCA
The DNA here is from genome assembly GCA_964474245.1 of uncultured Ruminococcus sp. Classification (GTDB taxonomy): domain Bacteria; phylum Bacillota; class Clostridia; order Oscillospirales; family CAG-272; genus RUG11130. The sequence goes on from CAYYRY010000129.1 coordinate 822, forward strand.
AGGCACAAGCAGAGCCGACGTAAGGCTGAAGCCTTATGAAATATGGCTCAAGCGAGGTCCCGCATCATTTTGCGGCAGGTTAAGAGGTTGAACACAAATACAATATGGGCGGAGACACTTCCGCCCATTTGGCAGTATTAAGGGTTAGGTAAAATTAGTCAGACGGAAAGGATCAACCCGAAAAATGGCAGAAAAACGCGACTATTACGAAGTGCTGGGCGTGTCCAAGGACTCCTCGGCAGACGATATAAAGAAGGCTTACAGACGCCTCGCCAAGAAGTATCACCCCGACATGAACCCGGGGGATGCTGAGGCGGAAAAGAATTTTAAGGAAGTCAACGAGGCGTACGACGTCCTCTCCGACAGCGACAAGAAGGCGAAGTACGACGCCTACGGTCACGCGGCATTCGATCCCGCGGCAGGAGGCGGCGCCGGATTCGGCGGCTTCGGAGACTTCGGCTTTGACTTCGGAGATATCTTCGGCAACATCTTCGGAGGCGGCGGAAGCACACGCAGAAACGGCCCCGTCCGCGGTGACGATGTGAACGTGCGCGTGGTCCTAACCTTTGAGGAGGCGGCATTCGGCGTCAAGCGCGAGGTATCCTACAATAAGGTGCAGAAGTGTTCCTCCTGCGGCGGCTCCGGTGCGGAAAAGGGCACGTCCCCCAAGACCTGTACATCCTGCGGCGGCACGGGTCAAGTGAGAGTACAGCAGAGGACTCCCCTCGGATATATGCAGACCACCAAGGCGTGCGACGCCTGCCGTGGCACGGGTAAGATAATCGAGAAGCCCTGCTCAGACTGCCGCGGCTCGGGCTACGTAAAGGTGGCAAAGAAGCTGGAGGTCAACATCCCTGCCGGCATCGACGACTCCCAGCGCATCACACTCCGCGGACAGGGAAGCGACGGCAAGAACGGCGGCCCTGCGGGAGACCTGAACCTCATCATAACGGTAAAGCCCCATCAGATATTCGAGCGCGAGGGAAATGACATATTCTGCGAGGTGCCCATCACCTATGCGGAGGCGACCCTCGGCGCAGAAATTGAAATACCCACCCTTGAGGGCAAGCAGAAATACGATATCCCCGAGGGTACACAGACGGGTACCACCTTCACCCTGAGGCAGAAGGGCGTACAGTACGTAAACTCCAAGAACCGAGGCAATCTGCACTTCACAGTCAACGTGGAGGTTCCGAAGAATCTCACGTCCGAGCAGAAAGACCTGCTGCGCAAGTTTGCAGAGTCCTGCGGTGAGAGCAACCACTCCAAAAAGTCGAAGTTCTTCAAGAAGTTCTTTAAATAAGACTCTTTTGCGACCCCGACGGGGAGGACCGACGGGTTTATTAAACGATAGCTGAGACCTGCGGCGGCTCTATTGCCGTGCCTCCGCAAATCAAAGAAAGGCTAATAATATATGGAAAACACAAACTGGATACAGATCAAAACGACCTGTAACGCCTCCGACGTTGAAGCGGTGTGCGCGGTCATGTGCATGATAAATAACGGACTTATGATCGAAGATTACTCCGACGTAGACGGAGTTCTTGACGGTGTATACGGCGACCTCATCGACGAGGCTCTTCTCAACGCCGACAGGACACGCTCCGCCGTATCCCTGTTCGTCCCCGAATCCGCCTCCCCCGCAGAGACGGAGCTGATGCTGAAGGAGAGATTCACGTCCCTCGGTATGGACGTAGAGGTCAGCCACACCTCCGTATGCGAGGAAGACTGGGCTGAGTCATGGAAGAAGTATTTCAAGCCCATCAGAACGGGAAACAGAGTGGTCATAGTACCCGTATGGGAGAAGTACGACGCGAAAGAAAACGACGTAGTCGTACTGATGGACCCCGGCATGGCATTCGGCACGGGAACTCACGAGACGACCCGTCTTTGCGCAGGTCTCCTTGAGAATTACGTTGAGGAAGGCTGCCGCATGATCGACGTTGGCTGCGGCTCGGGCATTCTTGCCATCTGCGCATCAAAGCTTGGTGCAGGATACTGCTATGCCTGCGACATTGACCCCTACGCCATCAAGGTGGCACGTGAGAACGTGGAGATGAATTCCTGCAGTAACGTCACCTGTGAGGTGTCAGACCTTGTGCGCGAGGTAGACCCCGAAAGCGCCGCCTTTGACGTAGCGGCGGTAAACATCGTCGCAGACGTAATAATCCGCCTTGCTCCCGACATCGGCAGATTCTTAAAGGATACGGCGACACTGATCGTATCGGGAATCATCGTAGAGAGGGCAGAGGAGACACTTTGTGCTCTTCGTGAGGCAGGCTTTGAGCCTGTAGAGGAGAGAAGGGAAAACGGCTGGTACGCCGCCGCACTTAAAAAGGCGTAACAAGTCCCACGGGACATGAAAGGGAGGACTCCTATGAATTTGCAGGAATCCGGTCAGATGTACCTTGAGACTATCTATATTTTGACGTCAAAAAGTCAAAACGTGCGAAGCATAGACGTGGTGGAATACATGGGATATTCGAAGCCCAGCGTAAGCCGCGCAGTAAATCTTCTGAAAAACGGCGGTTTTTTAAACGTAGACGAGGACGGATATCTGTCTCTCACCGAGGAAGGCAGAGAGGTAGCGGAGAAGATGTACGAGAGGCACCGTGTGATCTCAACTCTGCTGATACGTCTTGGAGTAGACGAGGAGACCGCCACCGAAGACGCCTGCAAGATCGAGCACGTTATAAGTGACGTTTCCTTTGAGGCATTAAAAAAGGTATTTGAATAAAAAAGCCTGTCTTTCGGCAAATCCCGGAAGACAGGCTTTTTCAGATTCTTAAATACACGGCGTAAAGGCGAACCACCGCCACAACCTACACGGCTACAAACCAAACCTCACCCAATAACCGCAGGGGAGGGGGCTGACGCCGCATGATATAATATCCGTTCCATCATATGCCGAAGGCATATATCACCCACCGAAGGTTGATTTCATACCGAAGGTATATCACCCGTTCCGCGAGGAACGGATATCATTATGAGACCGAAGGTCTCATGCCGCCCGTGCGCCCGCATGATGTTTTGACTGTGGAATATCGTGCAGTCTCCTCATCCACCGCTGACGCGGTTCCCCTTCTCCTACATAGGTACAACTCATATAAAAAACCGCAGATATTCTGCGGTTTCAGTAATTTTGTATATTCTCCGTTAAAAACAACGTTGGTGATCCATACGCGTTATTTTCTTGTTTCCTTTATACTTTCAAGGATGAATCTTTTAGCCTTTACCGCTTCGCCCATGGGGAGTGCTTTCATTCCCTCAAGAGGATACTCGATCCCAAGTTCATGATACTTGTTTACTCCCATGGTGTGATAGGGAAGTACGTCCAGCGCGCGGAGATTTTTAAGACCTCCGATGAATCTGCCGAGACGGCGAAGATTTTCCGGTTCGTCCGTGATCCCCTCCACTATGATGTGGCGTATCCATACGGGAATATTCTTCCTTTCAAGATATCTCGCAAAGGCTAAAACGTTGCCGTTGCCGTGCCCCGTCAGATTTCGGTGAGCCCCGTCGTCAATGTGCTTGATGTCAAGCATAACAAGGTCTGTCTTCTCCATGAGCCGATCGAGCTTCTCAAGATACACCGCATTGTCTTCGCTGTACGTTATGCCCGACGTGTCGATACAGGTGTGTATCCCCTCCGCCTTGGCAAGGGTGAACAGCTCCGTCAGAAAATCTGTCTGACACAGCGGCTCGCCGCCCGTGACCGTGATGCCGCCGTGCTCGTAAAAGGCACGGTTCTTGTTGTACTCAGCGATCACTTCCTCTGCGGTGATCTCCTCGCCTCCCGCCATGTCCCACGTGTCGGGATTGTGGCAGAACAGACATCGCAAAGGACACCCCTGCATAAACAGGACGTACCTTATGCCCGGACCGTCAACGGTACCGAAGCTTTCCTTTGAATGTATACGGCCGACCTTTCCCATAGGGCTCAGATCTTGTCGTGGAAGGTTCTGGAGATTACTTCATCCTGCTGTTCCTTGGTGAGCTTGATGAAGTTAACTGCGTATCCGGAAACTCTTACCGTGAGCTGGGGATACTTTTCGGGATGTGCCTGTGCGTCAAGGAGAGTTTCCTTGGTGAATACGTTAACGTTAAGGTGGTGTCCGCCCTTCTTAACGTAACCGTCAAGCATGGAAACGAGGTTATCTATCTGATTCTGTGTTGCTGCCATAATAGTCTCCATTCTGCCGCTGCAGCGGCTAAATAATAATTCATTGAAACAAACGCGGTCCGCGAAGCGGAGAAAAATCATTGTGTACGATTTTTCAGCGTTTGTTTACGCGTGAAACAGAGAAACTTTATTTAAAGCTATCTGAACTTTCACGCTAAATACCTGCCCTTTTTTGTTGTAAGCCCGCCCCTGACGCCCGAGGGCATCAGAGGGGGAAGTTAAAAGCGTAAATTATTCTTCGTCTGTATCGAGACCCTCGAAGAGTGTGGGAGAGAAGCAAGCGCCGCCCTCGCACTCAAGGTCAACCTCAATGTCGCCTGCGAAGATCTGATCGTCCTTGCCAAGCGCGCCGGGGATGATGGAGAAGGTGTTGGAGATACCGTCCTGTGCATCAATGAAGGGGAGCTTTGCAACGGATGCGAGAGATGCAACCGCGCCGTTGGTGTCACGTCTGTGCATGGGGTTGGCACCGGGAGCGAAAGCCTCGCCTCTCTTACGTCCGTCGGGAGTAGCACCGGTAGCCTTACCGTAAACGACGTTGGAGGTGATGGTAAGGATGGAGGTGGTGGGGATACCGCCTCTGTAGGTGTGGTTCTTGCGGATGTGCTCCATGAAGCGGTGAACGACCTCGTAAGCGATGGAGTCAACTCTGTCATCGTCGTTACCGTACTTGGGG
>CAYYRY010000130.1:0-3090 GCA_964474245.1 uncultured Ruminococcus sp.
CTCGCCGTCAACTTCAATAGCCTGATTACCCTTCATAAGAGGATCCGGGAAGGATTCAGCAACAGAATCCATCAGAGCATATACGCCCCACATCTTGGTGGATGCGCCTGCGTAAACGGGAACGATGGAGCCGTCGTAAATACCAACGTGGAGAGCCTCAGCAACTTCCTTACGGGAAATGTGCTCGCCGTTCATGTACTTATCAAGAAGCTCGTCGCTGGTGAGGGCGATGGATTCCTTAAGGAGATCTCTCCAGTGAGCTGAAATAACCTTGCGGGATTCATCCATTTCAACTTCGACTCTCTGACCCTTAGCATCATATCTGAACGCAGTCATACCGATAAGGTCGATCATTGTCATACCGTCTGCTTCCTTGATGGGGAAGATAACGGGACAGATAACGCTGCCAAACTCCTCACGAAGCTGTGAGAATACCTTGTCATAGCTTGTTTCGGGATCGTCACACTTACTTACAAATACGGCTCTGGGAAGTACCTCATCCTCAGCAATCTCCCATGCAAGCTCAGCACCAACCTCAAGACCACTCTTACCGTCAACGGTGATGATCATAGCATCTGCCGCACGTGCAGCCTGAAGTGCCTCACCCTTGAAATCGAGGAATCCGGGAGCGTCGATAAGGTTGATTTTAGTACCCTTCCATTCAATCGGAATAACTGATGTGGAAAGAGAGAAGCCCTTCTTGATCTCATCGGGATCAAAGTCTGATACTGTGTTACCGTCGGTAACCTTACCCATTCTATCTATAGCTTTTGAACCGTAAAGCATAGCCTCTGTAAGGGTAGTTTTTCCGCTTCCGCCGTGACCTAACAGCGCGATATTACGGATGTCTTGTGTTTTAAATTTGATCATTGCCTTGTACCTCTTCTCGGTGAATTTATATAGGTTGTCATATCTCACACGGAAATATCGACATAAATATACTGTCTATTTGTACCATATAAATAATTATACTATAACACCTCAACATTTTCAAGCATTTTCACCAAAAAAGTTATTGTTCACCATGTAGTATTTTCACATATCAATTTGTGCAGTTTTACCAAGTCTTTTGTTATCCACATCAATTAATATGCAATATCAAAATAAAAAAGACCTTTTTCTTACGAAAGGTCATCAAAAAAGGAGGTCCCCGGTGCGCGTGGCAAAACGCACCGGGATTTGAAAGGAAGTATGAAAAAGCTAAACACTTAATTTCGTTCATCTTTGTTGTACATATTATACCATAACCAACCTGAAATGTCAATGTCAAATTCAAAAATCTCACAATCTCGCATGAAAATCAGCACTTGACACAACCTTCCCAACGCTTTTTTGTGCACTTTTCACATTTCATATGGCATCAACATTTAAGTTTTACGGATCATCAGCATACATATCTGTTTCGTTCCCGAATATCCGTGGTTTCTGCGCTTTCCCCTATGTCAGTTTTACGTATGGCGATATATGTACTTTATAAAACGTCCTGTTCGGTCCAAAAAAAAGAGACGCCTACAAAGGAAACGTCTCTTTAATGATTAAGTTATTCAGACTTGAGTCTTAAATTACTTTCTCTTCTTTGCGATCATTACGCCGCAAGCGGAGAGAGCAGATACTACTGCTGCGATGATCATGGGGTCACCTGTGGAAGGTGCTACAGGCTTGTTACCGGGATTTTCAACGGGAGTCTGGTCATCATCTACAACGGGAGCAGACTCTTCGGGTTCCTTGTTATCGTCACCAACGGGTGCTGTTGTTTCGGGATCATCCTCACCTGCTACAGGAGCTGTTGTCTCGGGATCTGTACCAACAACGGGTGCTGTTGTCTCGGGATCTGTGCCAACAACGGGTGCTGTTGTCTCAGGATCTGTACCAACAACGGGAGCTGTTGTCTCAGGATCGGTTACGGGAGCCTGTGTTGTAGCTTCGCCACCAACAGAGGGAATCTCATTCTTTGTAAGAAGGAATGTTGCGTTTCCAAGGTCCTCAACAGAAGAGTCGCAGTTGTAACCGAGCATACCGAGACGTGCGCCGTATGCGTATGTATTGGTTTTTGACTCGCCCTCAGCCGCGAGATCAGCTGTAAAGAGACCTGCATGAACGGACATGGAAGCCTTGAAGTTAGCGGTTTCCTTACCCTCTGTGAACTTCTCGGTGAGCTGATATACGGGAATCTTCCACTCGATTGTTACAATAGAACCATTGTAAGTAACATCGAAGTCAGTACCGTGAACGGGAGTATAGGGAGAATCGGGCTGACCGTTCTGACCGCCGTAGATACCTACGATGCCTTCGCCGGTAGCGGTGTTCTCACTGATAGCGAAGTAGAATCTTGACCAGTACTCATCAAGGGGAGAGATCTCCTCGGAGTTGATGCAGATACCGGGGCCGTAGCCGAGGAATTCATCTGCAGGAGGAACATCTTCTACGTGGTCATCAAAATATGTACCGCCGGGATATGTCTGGTTTGCACCCTGACCTGCGTCAAATACTACTGCCATCTGGAAGTACTTAACACCGTCCCAGGAGAAGTACCACTTAAGGGACTTCGCAAGATTCTCAGCATCAGTGTAAGCTGAGCTTGCCATTTCACCGATGTACCACTCACAGTAGTCGGTTACTTCGTCGTACTCACCGGGAGATACGATACCGTCGATCGTTACGTTAGCACGTCTTACCTGATACTTTGCGTCCTTGTAGTTTACGCCGGTGCTTCTGTCATAATAAGCACCTGCAGATACAGTTGCGCAAAGAGCAGTGAGAAGAAGCGCTGCAAGAACGAGAATTGAGAGAATCTTCTTCATTTTTCTTTACCTCTTATAAAAATATTTTTATTTGCGGTATTTCCACATTTAATATTATATCATCTAAACCTATAATTGTCAATTGTTTTTGATTTTTTTGCAATTACAAACAAGTTTTCGGCATTATACACTATTCAGATCACTCTGTTTTGTGCTGTTTGCCCAAGTTTTCACCACTTAAAAGAGACGCCTCCAAAGGAAGCGTCTCTTTATTTGATTAAGTTATTTTTGACCTGAGTCTTAAATTACTTTCTCTTCTTTGCGATCATTACGCCGCAAGCGGAGAGAG
>CAYYRY010000130.1:3190-5640 GCA_964474245.1 uncultured Ruminococcus sp.
ATCTTCTTCATTTTTCTTTACCTCTTATAAAAATATTTTTATTTGCGGTATTTCCGCTTATTTCAAGTATACCATTTGCAAGACTGCTTGTCAATCTTTTTTTGATATTTATCAAGAAACTTTAACTTCATATTTTTCAGTGAATTCCCAAAGTAAATTCCACTGTGGAATTTACTTTGGGAATTCACGCTTCATTTTATTCTTCATTAATCAGCGCTTTATTTTGCGTCACCGGATGCAGTTCTCCATAAGGCCGCCTCCCAAAAGCACATTTTCACAGGTCGTCAGATGCGATTCTTTATACTTTCCGGTATTCAATGTCTGATCAGCAAGCTGAAATAGCAAGTACCGTCTTCTCTTTTCATCAGCAGAGCAAAATACGAAGCCGAATATTCGTCCGCCTCGGTGACAAATTCAAGCCTGTACGTGTTTTCGGTTTCCGAAGCGGAAACAAGCTCAAAGTCCACACCGCCTTCTATAGGTGCAGTTATGGGAACGTAGACGGAGGAACCCTTAAGATAAGTGAACAGTTCTGTGCTTTCATGAACTATCTTTACGTTTCCGCCGAACACCCTGTACATGGAGTGCTCAAATTCAGCCGCAGATACAGCAGATGTGGCATCTATTCCGGGATTTTCTTCATTGATCTTGTCAAGAATCTGAGAGTTCCCCGCATATTTGCGGTAGCTGCTGCAACACATATAATTAAGAAGGCTGTCTCTGAAAAGTCTTGTCGCCTCTTTTGCACCGTCAAACTCCGGAATATTCGCCGAATCCACCGCAAGCATACGGAGCATATCCTCGATCTCCGTCCAAGTCTCACTGCCCTTTTCAACAGAAGCGACGACATCCTCGGCAATATACGCGTTCTCACCGGATGCAGAGCAGGCACATAAAGCAAATAACCCAAGGAATACTGTAAGCAGAATAAAAATTTTCTTCATTATTATACTTATCCGATCAATATTATACTTATCCGATCAATTATTTTCGGTATATCTTTTGACACTGCCAAGGACGTCAGCATACATATAGAGGGAGCCGAGAGCAACAAGGGGCGTCTCCTCGTCAATGGCATCACGTATTGCCGCCTCTACAGCTTCATCGAAGCCGCCGTGAGGTGTCGAAGGAATACCCTTTGAGGCAAACTCCATGGCAAGCGCCCCCGCCTCCATGGCACGGGGATTGTTTGGCTTCACCGTGTGAACGCGCAGTGCAACCTCAGCCAAAGCCGAAGTCATATCAGAATGATCCTTGTCTGCCATAACGCCCGTCAGGAGCACCACCTTCTTGCTGCCAAAGAATCTTCTGATGTTTCTGCAGGCAGCGGCAACTCCCTGTGGGTTATGTGCCCCGTCATATATGACAATGGGATTCTTCGATATCAGCTCAAACCTTGCAGGCCAGCGAGCCGTTTCAAGGCCCATCTTCACAGGATGGTCGTGTACCACAACTCCGCAGGAATTCAGCACTTCCACTGCCTTCAGGACAACAAGAGCATTCCGTATCTGGTATTCACCGATAAGTGACAGAGCATATTTTGTTTTATTCTTATAGACAAATTCGCTGCCCGCAAGAGAAGAATACTCAAAGCTTATGTCATCATAGTCGGGAGTATACAGTGTCGACGCTCTCTCATCAGCCACCTTTTTTATCACATCATATGCTTCCTTACATACGTCGCCCAGCACCACGGGGGAGTTTTTCTTAATTATACCGCTTTTCTCAAAGGCAATCTGTGCAACTGTATCTCCGAGCACCGCAGTATGATCGAGGTCGATGCCGGTTATCACGGACAAAACGGGGGACTCTATTACGTTGGTGGAATCAAGCCTTCCGCCAAGCCCCGTCTCAAGTACAACGTAATCACAGCCTTCTCTCTTGAAATATTCAAACCCAACAGCACAAAGTATCTCAAACTCCGTTGGAACGTCCTCCATCAGATCAGCAAAGGATTTTACGTACTCCGTAACCTCGCCAAGCTTATCGTCGGATATCATCTCACCGTTTATCTGTATACGCTCATTGAAATAAAGAACGTAGGGCGATGTAAATAGTCCGGTTTTATACTCATTATACTTCAAAATATTCGAAAGCATGGCGCAAACGGAACCCTTGCCGTTTGTACCCGCAACGTGGATGCACTTCAGCGCCTTCTGAGGATTACCCATTTTTTCGAGCAATTCTCCGATTCTTTCAAGTCCCGGGCGGCTTCCGAGCCAACTTACCGAATGGATATATTCTACAGCTTCTTTTCCTGTCATATTTTCTCTCCTTTACAGGTATTCATGTTGCGCGTTTATTTAACGACCGTACGACGGATCATGTCGCAGAACCTCAATATCACGGGTGCGAGTATCACGGTAACCGGTATCAGCACCGCATATTCTGACAGACGGTACAAGAACCATCCGAGGTACGTTTTCGATCCATACAGCATGGACACCCAG
>CAYYRY010000131.1:0-5618 GCA_964474245.1 uncultured Ruminococcus sp.
GGCATCTTGCCCGTCGTTCAGGAGGTATCAAGATACTTCCTCCCTATATAACCGCACATGCAAACTCACAGAATGCACTGTATACCACCCGTCTCGAGGCCCTCAAAAGTGTGTCCTACATACTTGAAAGATTAACTGCCGATTACGTGGTTCTTTCAGACTGTGACGTTATCTGTAATGTTGATTTCAACGATCTTATTAAGTTCCATAAGGCAAGCGGAGCAGTTATGACAATGGCTGTCAAGACCGTTGAGCTTGACGAGAAAACTGCCGAAGCAAGTACTATCTACTATTCCGATGAGAACGGAACAGTAACCGACGTACTCTCTTTCCCCAAAAAGTTCAAGGGGACCGCAGACGTTTCTCTCAATATCACCGTTATCAACAGAACTTACCTCCAACAGATGGTAATGGATGCTATTGCTCACGGATATACCAGCATGACCAAGGATATCATCCTCAGAAACCTTAACCACAATAAGTTTGCGGTTTATAAGTACGACGGCTATTTCGCTTGTATCCGTTCATTTGCAGACTACTTCAAGTATAACATGGATCTTATAAGTGATCCCAACGCAAGAAAGTCTCTCTTCAACGTGCGCAACCGTCCCATTTATACAAAGGTACGTAACTCCGTTCCCACATACTTCAGTACGGATTCCGTTGTCAGAAATTCAATGATCGCTGACGGATGCCGTATCGAGGGTACAGTTGAGAACTCCATCCTCTTCCGCGGTGTTAAGGTCAGCCGTAATGCTACCGTAAAGAACTCCATCATCATGCAGGATACGTATATCGGCGAAGGATCCTATATCAACTGCGTAGTCAGTGATAAGAACGCATTCGTCCGTGACGGACGTCTCCTTTCCGGTACGGAAGAGCAGCCTTACTTCATTTCAAAGAAAATGACTCTGTAATCACAAAAAACAATATAACGGGAACCGTTTCCGCGGAAACGGTTCTCCGTGTTAATTTTCCATTTAAATTTCAACCCTTAAAGCCTATTATTTTCGTAATTCCCTTGATTTTTCCCAAAATCAATGATATAATATGTTTTTAAAATACCAGAAAGGTTAAATGATATGAAAATTTTATATGTTGGCTCTGAAGCCCTTCCTTTTATTTCTACAGGTGGTCTTGCTGACGTTCTTGGTTCACTTCCCGCAGCTGTACGCCGTGCTACTGACGGTGATGCTGATGTTCGTGTCGTTATCCCCATGTTCCCCAAGATCAAGGAAAACATGGATAATTCATTCGAGCTTGTATCAGAAGGTGAAGTATACCTTTCATGGAGAAAGCTCTACTGCGCTATCTGGAAAACAGAGCGTGACGGTGTTACTATCTACTTCGTTGACAACGAGTATTACTTCAATCGTCCCTCCCTTTACGGAAGCTTTGACGATGCGGAGAGATTCGCTTTCTTCGGTAAGGCAGTAATGTACCTTATGATGAATACCGGATTTGTTCCCGATATCATGCACGCCAACGATTGGCAGAGCGCTCCCGCTGTGATCTATCTGAAGCGTCAGATGTGCCATATAGAAACGTACCGTTACGTTAAGGTACTCTTTACCATTCACAATATCGAGTACCAGGGTAAGTACGATATGTCTATCCTCAAGGACGTGTTTGACCTTGACGGCGCTGACCGTTCTATCGTTGAATATGACGGATGCATCAATCTCCTTAAGGGTGCTATTACCGTTGCAGATATGGTGAGCACAGTATCTGAGCGTTATTCCAATGAGATTTTGACTGAATATTATGCTGCAGGTCTGCATCATATTCTCAGAGCATCAAAGGACAAGCTCACAGGTATCACCAACGGTATTGACGTTGATTACTACAACCCCGAGACAGACCCCGAGATCGTTACCAATTACACAGCGCAGAAGAGCGCAGGCAAGAATGATAACAAGGCTGAGCTCCGCGAGATCTGCGGACTTGAAGGTGACCCCAAAGCTCCCCTTATGGTCATGGTTTCCCGACTTGCGGGTCACAAGGGCTTTGAACTCGTGCGCCGCGTAATGTATGATCTTCTCGAACAGACAAATCTTACCTTTGCCATCCTCGGTACCGGTGAGGCTGAGTATGAGGATTTCTTCCGCCGTGCTCAGGCAGATTATCCCGGCAGAGTATGCGTAAAGCTTGAATACAACAAGGCACTTTCCAAGAAGTTCTATGCAGGCGGAGATATGTTCCTGATGCCTTCAAAGAGTGAGCCTTGCGGTCTTTCTCAGATGATCGCATCCAGATACGGTACGGTTCCGATCGTCCGTGAAACAGGTGGTCTTTACGACACCATTAAACCCTATAATGAGTATACGGGCGAAGGAAACGGATTCTCCTTCACAAACTACAACGCACATGACATGATGGCGGTAATTAAATACGCCATTGATGTGTATAATAAAAAGCAGAAGTGGACGGCACTCAGAAGAAGAGTAATGAAGGTTGACTTCTCTTGGACTGCTTCGGCACAAAAATATGTTAAACTTTATGAGGAAATGCTTAACTCATAAAGAGTGAGGTTTACATGAGCAAGAAAGCACAGACAAAAAAGCAAGTTAAAACAGCGACAAGCGAAAAACAGATACCTGAAACTGCAAAAAAGGAACAGGTAAGAGCATCTATCGAGGGAAAGCTCATCAGATATTTCGGCGTTGAGCCTTCTGAGGCTACTCCCGACCAGATGTATAAAGCTGTAGTTTACAGCGTAAAGGATATTCTTCAGCAGAAGAGAGGCGAATTCCGCGAGAGAACCAAGAAGGCGAAGGAGAAGAAGATATACTACCTTTGCATGGAATTCCTTGTGGGACGTACTCTTAAAAATGCACTTATGAACCTCGGCATTGAAGAGGAATATAAGGCAGTTTTGGCAGAAATGGGACATGACATCAATGCGGCGTATGACACCGACCCTGACCTCGGTCTCGGTAACGGCGGTCTCGGCAGACTTGCTGCATGCTTCATGGATTCACTAACAACCCTTGACTATGCTGCGACGGGCTTCTCCATCTGTTACGAATACGGCTTCTTCAAGCAGAAGCTTCTCGACGGTAACCAGATCGAGCTTCCCGATATGTGGATGGAGCAGGGTGAAGCATGGCTTAATCCCAGAACAGATAAATCATTTACGGTTCGCTTCGGCGGTACAGTTAAGGAAAACTGGAGTGGTGAGAAGTGCGATATAGTTTACGAAAACTATCAGGAGGTAAAAGCACTTCCTTACGACCTTCTCATCTCCGGCTCGGGTACCGATGCGGTCAACACTCTCCGCCTCTGGAAAGCAGTTGATACCACCACGTTCAATATGAGCCTTATTTCTCAGGGACAGTACGTAAGAGCTATGCAGGAGACATCCAGCGCAGAGATCATTTCAAAGGTTCTTTATCCCTCCGATGATCACGACGAGGGTAAGCTCCTCAGACTTTCACAGCAGTACTTCCTTGTTTCCGCATCCCTTCAGAATATCATCGCAGATCATCTTGCAACCTACGGCAGCCTTAACAACTTCGCCGACAAGGTTGCTATCCACATCAACGATACTCACCCCGCACTCTGTATCCCTGAGCTTATGCGTATACTTATGGACGTATACTCTTACACCTGGGATGACGCTTGGAATATCGTTGTAAAGACTATATCCTACACCAACCATACAGTTCTTCCCGAGGCTCTTGAGTGCTGGAGAGTTGACCTCTTCTCAATGAAGCTTCCCAGAATCTTTATGATTGTAAACGAGATTAACAGACGCTTTACCGCAGACCTCTGGAATATGTATCCCGGTGACTGGGACAGAATTTCAAGAATGGCTATCGTCGCTTATAATCAGGTGAGAATGGCTAACCTTTCCGTAGTTGGCTCTCATACTGTAAACGGAGTATCTGCCCTTCACAGTGATATTCTTAAGAAAACTATCTTCCACGATTTCTATAAGATGACTCCCTGGAAGTTCACAAACGTCACAAACGGCGTATATCACAGACGCTGGCTCAACAACTCCAACCCCGCCCTCTGTAAGCTCCTTGATGAGCTTATCGGCACCGCATATCGCGAGGACGCAAGCAATATTATCGCACTTGCCGATTATAAGGACGATAAAGAGGTGCTTCGAAGAATCGAGGAAATCAAGCACTACAATAAGGAAACCTTTGCATACTACGCGTATGAAAAGACGGGAAGACGACTTGACCCGAACTCGATTTTCGACGTTCAGATAAAGAGAATGCACGAGTACAAGCGTCAGCTTCTCAACGTGCTCAAAATCATATCTCTTTATAACGAGATTATGAATAACCCTAATGCGGATATCCCACCTCAGACCTTCATTTTCGGCTGTAAGGCAGCTCCCGGCTACGCAATGGCTAAGAAGCTTATCAAGCTTATCTGGTTCCTTTCACTTGAGCTTGAGAAGAACCCTCTTACCCGCGACAGACTCAAGGTTGTATTTATGGAAGAGTACAACGTATCTCTTGCTGAGGTTCTTATACCCTCTGCCGATATTTCCGAGCAGATTTCTCTTGCAGGAAAAGAGGCCAGCGGTACAGGCTGTATGAAGCTAATGATGAACGGTGCTGTAACCATGGGTACGCTTGATGGCGCAAACGTTGAGATTGTTGAGGCGTGCGGCAAGGAAAACGCATACATCTTCGGTCTTAATACTCCTGAGGTTGAGGAGCTTTGGAGAAACGGTTATATTTCCCGCGACTTCTATCATAGATCGGATAAGCTTAAGGCTGTCGTAGACAGACTTATGAAGCCCATCGGCGGTCAGGACTTCTCGCACATCGCGGATTATCTTATTAATAGCGGCTACGGTATTGCCGATCCGTTTATGTGTCTTGCTGACTTTGATTCCTACGCTTACACCTACGGACGCGCTATGAAGGATTACCTCAACCGTGAGGCGTGGAGCAGAATGTCGCTTATGAATACTGCAACAAGCGGAATCTTTGCTTCGGATAACAGTATTGGCAAGTATGCAAGAGATATCTGGCATATCAGCCCCATCAATAAACTTTAATTTATAGCAAAAAGAGGTTTTTAGTGAATTTTTACAGAGTAGACAGCAAGGATTTAGTTGGTGACCGCGGACGGGTCGTATATCTTCACGACGGTGCGGATATCGGCTCAGGTGCCTTTGATTTGAATGAACGCTCTGAATTCAGAGTACTGCTCCCGCGTCACGCGGGAGTGGTTTCTGTTTTTGCAGAGATATATAACGAATCACAAAGCGAGGTTTTACAGGTGTGCTACGGCACTCTTACAGACTTCGACTTTACTAATGATATTTTTACTGTCTCGGTTGATACGGGGGAGCTTGGTGTCGGACTTTACTTTGTAAAATTCGTTATTGAAGGCGCGTGCGGCAGGCTTTACGGTTATTACGACAGCGGTGAGCTTGTCCTTTCCTCGTCAAGTGGCGGAAAGCTTCATCAAATGACTGTTTACTCGTTTAAAAACGAGTGCGCAGACGAGTATATGGGCGGTATAATCTATCATATATTCGTAGACCGCTTTGCTAAGGGCGGGACTGTTCCCGTCAGAGATGATGCTATAATGCTTGACGGCTGGGACGGTGGAACGCCCGAATACCCTGAATATCCCGGCGCGCA
>CAYYRY010000132.1:0-5612 GCA_964474245.1 uncultured Ruminococcus sp.
TGCGCCAGCACCTTCACAGTCACTGCCCGTGATGATGGGAGTATGAACGTAAACGAATGATCTGTCCTGGAAGAATTTGTGAATGGCATACGCCGCAAGGGAACGGACACGGAATACTGCCTGGAACAGATTTGTTCTCGGGCGAAGATGAGAAATGGTACGAAGGTACTCGGGAGAATGACGCTTCTTCTGAAGGGGATAATCCGGAGTGGATGCACCCTCAAGTGTAACCTTATCCGCGTGAATTTCAAAGGGCTGCTTTGCATCGGGAGTTTCGATAATACGACCCTCAACTACGACAGCGGAGCCTATACTGAACTTGCAGATATCCGCAAAGTTTTCAAGCTTATCATCGTAAACGATCTGAACCTGTTCGAAGAAAGTACCGTCGGAAAGCATAATAAATCCGAAAGCCTTGGAGTCGCGGTTGCTTCTGATCCATCCGCCAACTGTAACGTGATCATGTTCAAGAGTGTGTCTCTCTCTGTAGAGAGAACGTATACTTGTAAGTGTCATAACAATCTCCATTCAGCCTGAGGCTGTAAAATAGAATTATTTTATATTTAGAATAAGATTTTATATATTATATCATGAGTAGCACGTCAATTGCAAGTTTTTCAAAGAAGTTTTTAGTTTTTTATAACTATTATCGACCCTTTTGCATCAAAGTTTAAATGAAAGATCATCTCTTAGAGACAAAATATATAAAAACTACATAACTCGCTTCAAGCTATGAGCACAGGTACGAGATCAAGAACGGATTAACTTAAATTATCAGAAAACTCTTTGGCATTGTGTATAGTAAATTTTATTCCTTATTGACTAATTTTGATCGACGTGATATAATTTTCTCATACAGATGTCACACCGAAAGGTTTAAGTCTGAAAAAAACCGGCTTCAAGGTTACTGAAGCAATTTACGATGCACTTTTTACAGCGAAACCCTTTCTGACAAGATCATCATGCCCCCTGTGAAAGTTTTTCAGAAGTCAAATTAGTCAATAATAAATATACATAAAGGAGAATCCAAAAATGTACAGCACATGGTCTCTTGACGTACTATACAAAGGTACGAACGATCCGAAACTTTCGAGCGACATGGAAAGATTCGGGAATGTCATCTCTGAATTCGGCAAAGCAGTTTCCGAACTGTCAGTTGATGATGCACGTGCATCCATCCGAAGAATTATTGAAATCAAAGAAGAGCTTACGGTGCTCACCAGACGTCTTGCGGGTTATTTCAGCCTCCGTCGCTCCGCTGACAGCTCTGACTCTGAGGGGGCCGCTTATCAGACGAAGATATCCACCCTCATTGCAAGCACAGCCAAGGACAACGTGATCTTCGAAAAATTCGCCGGCAGTCTTGAAAATCTCGATGATATCATCATGTCTGACGAGCTTCTCAGTCAGTACAAATTCTACTTTGATGAAATCAAAAGCGACGTGTCCCACAAAATGGGGGACGAGACAGAGTCTCTGTTCGCAAGGATGAATATCTCCGGCGGCAAGGCTTGGGGAGATTTATTCTCACACCTGACCTCCACAGTTGAAGTCGATTACAAGGGTGAAAAAACTTCCCTTTCAGCCATCCGCGGACTTGCTGACAGCGAGGATGCCGAGGAAAGAAAATCAGCCTTTGAGGCAGAGCTTGCCTGCTACGACAAGATCAAGGATTCCATTGCCTTTGCACTTAACAGCATAAAGGCGCAGGTCAATCTTGAAGCAGAGCTTCGCGGCTTTGAAGATCCTCTTGCCATGACTCTTGAACAATCGAGAATGAAGAAAGCTACCCTTGATGCCATGCTTGAGGCTATGCGGGAGGCTATGCCCGCTTTCCGTAAGTATCTCCGTCATAAGGCAGCTCTTCTCGGTTACGAAAACGGTCTGCCGTGGTACGAGATACTGGCTCCCATGGGTAAGGCAGGCGGCGACAGTTTCACCGTTGAAGATGCACACAAATACCTGGTAGATCATTTCGCTACCTTTGCTCCCGATCTCTCGGAAATGGTAGACCGCGCGTTCAAGGAGGAATGGATCGACTTCTATCCCCGCCCCGGTAAGGTCGGCGGTGCATTCTGCTCCAATCTTCCCTTCGTCGGTCAGAGCCGAATCCTTACAAACTTCTCCGGAAGCTTCGGCTCCGTCGTAACGCTCGCACACGAGCTCGGACACGCTTACCACGGTCAGCAGATCCAGGATCACCGCCCTCTCAATACAGGCTACACCATGCCCGTTGCCGAAACGGCATCCAACTTCAATGAGCTGATCATCGTAAACGACGCCATCGATAAGGCTGAGGGCGAGGAAAAAATCAAGCTTATCGAAAGCCAGATACAGGATTCCACACAGATCATCGTAGATATCTACTCCCGTTTTCTATTTGAGGACGAGGTCATCCGCCGCAGACGTGACACATTCCTCTTTGCTGACGATCTTGAAATGATCATGACGAATGCGCAAAAGGAAGCATACGGCGACGGACTCGATCCCAATTATCTTCACCCGTATATGTGGTGCTGTAAGAGCCACTACTACCGCGCAGGGCTCAGCTACTACAACTTCCCCTACGCCTTCGGCGGTCTCTTCTCACGCGGGCTTTACGCAAAGTATCTTGAAGAGGGAGAGTCCTTCCTTCCCAAATACCGTGCACTGCTTCGCGCAACGACTGTTGACAACGTAGAGAACGTTGCATCCATTGCAGGAATCGATCTGACCCGTCCTGATTTCTGGAGAGAAAGTCTTAAGACTATCACTGACCAGATCGATATGTTCATCGCAGAAACAAGCGAATAAACAAGCTTGGTATTAAAGTTCAGACAGTTAACCTAACGCAAACTGTTAAACGTTTTTGACACAGTTTGTGCGAACAAAAGGAGATTACTATGAAACTCAGAAAGTTTTTATCAATTATTCTCGCATCTGCCATGGTTGCATCAACTATGCTTATGGGTATTGTGAACGTTTCTGCCGCTGAATTTCCCTTCGAGGACGTACCTGACAAGTGGTACAAAAATGCTGTAACCACAGTATATAACGAGGGTATAATGCAAGGTAAATCCGATGTGAAGTTTGACCCCACAGCCAATATTACAAGAGCTGAGGTTGTCACAGCATTTGCAAGGGTTGCCTGTACAAATATTAAAGGAAAGGGCGAAAGCCTCCCCTTCACCGATACAAAAACCGGCAAATGGTATTCGGATTCCGTAGGCTGGGCAGCAGAATGCGGCATCGTCAACGGGCGCGGTGACGGAAGATTTTCTCCCTCTGACCTGATAACAAGAGCAGAGCTTGCATCAATCATCGTTAATTTCGTAAATTATATGGAGCTTGAACTTCCAGATGCCCCCAAGATCGACAGCTTTAAGGATGCCGATACCTTTGCAAAATGGAGTCAGAAGCCCATTGAAGCGGTTCGTAAGACGGGACTCATGCAGGGAGTAAACGGCAGCTTCAATCCCAAAGGAAATGCCAGCCGTGCAGAGATAGCGCAGGTCATAACGAATCTTTTACCAAATATCGGAAGAGTTGACGTAGTAGCCGACGGAAAAACCGACTATACTGTAGTCTATGACGAAGCAAACACCAAAGCTGCTGAACGTCTCCAGTATCAGCTCAAGTCTCTTACCGGTGCTGAGATTGACATCTCTACAGATACCACGGTTAACGGTAAGGTAATAAAGCTTGGTGCCCCCTCCGGCATATCAGCTGACGGACTCGGAGCTACCGGATATAGGATCGACATTGACGGAGATAATATTCTCATCAACGGAGAGGCGGACGGTGTCTATAAGGCAGTAGTCCGGCTTACGAATAACTGTGCTAAAAACGGCGGTTTCCACGTAACTGAAAAGACCGCTGAAACCTTTGAACACGAGTACCCCATTGGCAGTCTGACAATCAACGGAAACGACATTGCAAAATACGTAATTAAATACACCGACGGCGCATCTGCTTCCGTGGTAACTGCTGCAGGTGAGATGCAGAAATACATAGAGAAGGCGTGTGGTGTAAAGCTCGCCATCACAACCGGAGATGAAGGTTCACTCGCCATCATCCTGGACGACAAGGCGTTCACTGACGATGAGACCTTTTCGGTTAAGACAAAGGGGGACAACATTATCATCGGCGGAAGCAGGGTTCGCGGTGTTATTTACGGCGTATACGACTTCCTTGAAAACTGTGTCGGATGGAAATTCGTTGAGTCAGATTATGATTATTTGAAGCAGACAGATTCCCTTGATATCTCCGACGTAGATTATACTGTAAAGCCTTACTTTGAATTCAGAAAGCCTTACTGGTATTGTATAATGGACTCTACTTTCGCAGTAAAGCACAAGATCAATGCTACAACAAAGCTTCCCGAATCCCTCGGAGGCTACCATGACGGCAGAGGTCAAGGCTGCCACACCTTCGAGGCATTGACTGACGGACAGTACGACCAAAGCACACAGCCCTGCCTCAGCGACCCCGAGATATTTGATCTTATCCTCGGCAACGTAATAAAGCAGCTCGAAGCAAACCCCAACGTAACGGGTATAAATGTTTCACAGAATGACAACGGTGCATACTGTCAGTGCGAGAAATGCGAGGCTGTCAATGCTGAAGAAGGAAGTACCGCCGGTACGGTTATACGCTTCGTAAATGCAATTGCAGAAGAGGTTGAGAAGAAATACCCTGACGTTTACGTTCAGACACTTGCATATATGTTTTCACGCAAGCCTCCCAAGACTTTACCGAGACACAACGTGGTCATTCAGCTTTGCAGCATCGAGTGCTGCTTCGGTCATGCATTGACAGACGAGACCTGCAGCACAAACGTAGCCTTTGTTGAAGATCTCAAGAGTTGGTCTGAGGTTTGTGACAAGCTATATATATGGGACTACACCACCAACTTCAGCAGATACATTACTCCCTTTATTAACTATGATTACGAAGTCCTTGCAGCAAACGTTCGCCTCTTCCATGAGAACAACGTTATCGGTCTCATGGAGCAAGGCAACTACCAGGGTGAAAGCGGTGAGTTCGGAGAGATGCGAGCATATCTCTTAGCCAAGCTAATGTGGGATCCTTACATGAGTGAGGAGCAATACTACGCTTACATGGACGAGTTCCTTGAGGCATACTACGGCGAAGGATGGGAAAACATCCGTGTGATCATCGATACGTTGATTGAAAAATCACAGAGGATACACTTCCCCATCTTCGAGCGTGACTACAATCTGCAGATGTACGTACGCAAGGATCTTGAGTCTTACGTTACTCTCTTTGAGGAAATGGAACTGAAGGCTGAGAGCTATCAGCTCAAGCGCAGTCTTGACCGTTCTCAGATGCAGTTTGAATATATGTATCTCAATGCGTTCTTCGTACAGGAAATGAAATCAGGTGACGAGGCAAGGATCGCTGCTATTCAGCAGAAATCCCATGATTTCCAGGATAAGTTTGCAAAGCTCGGAGTAAGATACAGTGAGCAAAGAAAATATCCTGATATTAAGGATATTACCGAGCCCCCCATGTATTGGGCCACTATCTGGGACAACTGAGTAAATAATTAAAATATCAAATCGAGTAGGAGGCTGACCATTAGTTGATCAGCCGACCTCTCACACCACCGT
>CAYYRY010000133.1:0-938 GCA_964474245.1 uncultured Ruminococcus sp.
TTTGCGGTGATCATAATGATAGGCTTGGAGGAAGATTCTCGTATCTCACGGCAAACCTGCCAGCCGTCCTTTTTCGGAAGCATGATATCAAGAAGCACAAGATCAGGCTCATACATCTTAAAGAAGCTTACACCTTCGGCACCGTCAGATGCGGTCTTAACTTCGTACCCTTCATTTTCAAAATAGAGTCTCAGTAGGTCGCAGATATTGGGATCGTCATCTACAACAAGAATTTTAGTTGCCATAAAATACCTCCTGTGTTCACAATTGCGTTTATTACATTTCATTATACTATATTTTTAACTGTTTGTCAAATGCTTTTTGATCACGTCAGGGCTGACATCCAAGTTTTGTTAATATTATAACCTGAAACTATGAACTGCGTATGTAAAATGTGTGATGGTTTGCGCAGGTGTTGATGAATTTTCTGTTTTTTTTTGATTTTGTCCCTTGTATAACAGAGTGCGGTATTTGAAGTTTTGAGGGTAAAGGTTTTACCGAAGACTTCTTGAAGTTTTGCAGTTTTGATAAATAAGTTTCACTGTCATCACTTGCAAAGTCTCATATGTTGTGATATAATAAATTAAATTATCATACTGCCGTTATATACATACTGCTTACGGTATGATGCATTTATATCTGCAAATACAAAGCGAAAGGTTTTTTACATATGAAACTCGGTATTATCGGACTCCCCAACGTGGGAAAAAGTACACTTTTTAATGCAATAACAGGTGCAGGAGCCGCAAGTGCGAACTATCCCTTCTGTACCATCGACCCCAACGTAGGCATTGTACAGGTACCAGATGCGAGACTTGACCGTCTTGCTGAAATGTATGACCCTGAACTCTACACTCCTGCCACCGTAGAGTTCGTTGATATTGCCGGCCTTGTACGCGGTGCGTCAAAGGGTGAGGGCCTCGGCAACAAGTTCCTGT
>CAYYRY010000133.1:948-5556 GCA_964474245.1 uncultured Ruminococcus sp.
CGGAGGCGTTGACCCCGTGCGTGACCTTGAGACCATCAATCTTGAGCTTATCTTCTCAGACATTGAGATGATCGAAAGAAGAATCACAAAGACTGAAAAGCTTCTTAAGGGGGACAAGACCCTGGCAGGTGAGCTTGCGCTCCTCAATAGAGTTAAGGCTACACTTGAAGAGGGCATTACGGCACGTACCATGGATTTCACCGAAGACGAGCTTGCTATTCTTTCCGACGTTGCTCTTCTTACCATGAAGCCGGTAATTTACGTTGCAAACGTTTCCGAGGAGGAAGCAGGCGGCGTATCCGATGACAATTTATATTTTGCAAAGGTAAAGGAAGCGGCTGACGCTGAGGGTGCTGAGGTAATTCCCGTATGTGCGGGAATCGAAGCTGAGATCGCAGAGCTTGATGCGGAAGAAAAGGCTATGTTCCTTGAAGAGCTCGGCATAGAGCAGAGTGGTCTTGACAGACTTATCAAGGCAAGCTACGCTATACTCGGATATATCAGCTATCTTACCGCAGGTCCCAAGGAAGTAAGAGCATGGACTATCGTAAAGGGAACCAAGGCTCCTCAGGCAGCAGGTAAGATACACAGTGATTTTGAGCGCGGCTTTATCAGAGCTGAGATCGTAGCCTTTGACGACCTTATGGCGTGCGGTTCTATGAATGCGGCTAAGGAAAAGGGACTTGTCAGAAGCGAAGGTAAGGAATACGTTATCGCAGACGGTGACGTGGTTCTGTTCAGATTCAACGTGTAATATTTTGGTATAATTTCAAGCCTCGGCAGTTTTTGACCGAGGCTCTGTTTTTGCGGATGAATTATTTTTGCGGATGAATTATTTTATTGAATACGGGAATTGTTATAAACGGGTGTAAGAAAAAATACTGTATTATCAAAAAAGTTATTACTCAAATCATTCATTGACGATTATTTGTGATATAATAGGCATAGAACCTAACCAAACGAGGTACGTTATGAAAAAATGGAGCTTTTTTAAAACGAAGGAATTGAAGCTTGGCGGTTGGCTTCACCGACAGCTGAGGATACAGGCAGAGGGCCTCAGCGGAAATCTTGATAAAATCTGGCCCGACGTCCGCGACAGTGCATGGATCGGCGGCAATCGTGAGGGCTGGGAAAGGGTACCGTATTGGCTTGACGGGTTTATTCCCCTTGCGTATCTTCTTGAGGACGAGGATATGATAAACAGAGCCAAAAAGTATATAGATGCTATACTTGACGGTCAGCATCCCGACGGATGGATCTGTCCTTGTGCTGTAGAAGACAGACCCGGTTACGATACTTGGGCCGTACAGCTTATTACTAAGGTACTGACCGTTTATTATAACTGCTCTGAGGACGAGCGAGTTCCCGGGGTAATATACAGAGTTCTGAAAAACTATTATGAGCTGCTTAAGAGTGGTACGATAAGGCTTTTCGGTTGGGGCGAATTCCGCTGGTTTGAACTGTTTATCTCTTTGAATTTTACATATAAAAGATACAAGGAAGAGTGGATTCGTGATCTTGGACGAATAGTCATGGAGCAGGGAAAGAATTACTCTGAGCTTACCCATTTATGGGAGCGTCCGCTGAATAAGTGGATTCTTGAGACTCATGTTGTAAACCTGGCGATGATGCTGAAAAGCGAGGCAGTTAGCTATGAGCTTCTGAATAATGAGTATACGGATTCAGCTGAGACGCTGCTTGAAATTTTGAAAAAGTATAATAAGACTGCTGTTGAAACTTTAACGGGGGATGAGTGTCTCTCGGGTGTGTCGGCGATTCAGGGTACTGAGCTTTGTTCTGTGGTGGAGCAGATGTATTCATACGAGCTGCTTTTTGCCAATACAGGCGATTTCAAATGGCTTGACCGTCTCGAAGTGCTGGCATTTAATGCACTGCCTGCAACGATCAGCGAGGATATGTGGACTCATCAGTACCTGCAGATGTGTAATCAGATATCCTGTCAGAAGTTCCCCGGAAAATCTCTGTTCAGAACAAACGGACCGGAGTCACATCTGTTTGGGCTTGAGCCTACGTTTGGTTGCTGTACTGCGAATTTCAACCAGGGTTGGCCGAAGCTGGCGCTTTCAGCTTTCATGTACCGTGAAGATACAGTAGTGAACGCATTACCAATCCCCTGTGAACTGAGAACTGATGATATTTCGGTAACTCTCGAAACGAACTATCCATTTGAAAATGTTCTTAAGTACACCATAGACTCCAAAAAGGATATCGATTTTGAAGTCAGAATTCCGGGCAGTGCCGAAAACGTTACCGTGAACGGAGAGGCGGCTTCTGATGGACCTCTCATCTTTAAGCTGAGTGCAGGAGACAGACGGGAGCTGACGGTCAGATTTGATCTTACACCTCATTTTGAAGAGTATTCCGATGGGCTGAATTATGTGAAATACGGTAATCTTGTTTTTGCTTTACCCATAGAATATGAAAAGGTCATGTACGAGTATGAGCGTGACGGTGTAGAGCGAAAATTCCCTTACTGTGACTATGAACTGCTTCCCAAGGGTGAATGGAGCTATGGATTTGCCGATACTTCTCTTGAGGTAAGCTCAAACATGGTTGGGGACTGTCCATTTTCGGAGAGTATGCCTCCCGTTACGATTAAAGCAAAAATGCAAAGGATCGATTGGGGGCTTGAAGACGGCTACGAGCTTGTATGTGCTAAGCTTCCGGAATCCCGCAAAGCTGTATCAGAGGCGGAAGATTTCGCTCTCATACCATATGGCTGTGCAAAGCTGAGAATGACGGTATTACCGTTTGCTGAATGATTAATTGAGGACTTTGTCAATATTTAAACATATCTAATGTTTTTCAGCGATATCTGAGATCAAGTCATGTGAATAGTAATACACTCGGCGGCTTTTCGCACTGAAACGCTGCCGGGTGTATTGATTCAGACGTAAATTATGGCTTGATTTTTGAGAGATATCGTTGATACCATAATTTAATTGAAGTAACCCTCAGCCAAATACCTTTGACTGAGGGTTGCGGAATATAATTACTTTTTCTTAGCTTCCTTCTTAAGCTGATTCTTATAAGCGATAGTACCGAACAGGAACTTGGGAAGCTTCATCATTCTGCCGAGTCTTGAGGGTTGGCAGAGAAGTCTGTAGAACCATTCGAGGTTAAGCTTGATGAAGAAATCGGGGGCGCGCTTTACGTTACCTGAGTATCCGTCAAGGGACCCGCCGAGACCGAGGAAGAGCATAACGCCGGGAAGCCGGTCACGGTTGGCGTTGATCCACTTCTCCTGTGCGGGCGCACCGAGGCACACGTAGAGCACGTTGGCACCGCTTGCGTTTATTTTATCGATAACCGTGTCGTTTTCTACGCCTTCCTTTTTGAAGTAGCCGTCATTTGTGCCAACGAACACCGCATCGGGGAATTCTTCAGTCATCTTCTTGGCTGCTTCATCGGCAATTCCGGGCTTGCTTCCCATAAAGAAGAGCTTGAGTCCTTCCTTACCGGAGAGGCTGATAATGCGCTTACCGCAATCAAATCCGGGACATCTTGATTTGAGGGGAGTGCCGAGAATCTTTGCAGCCTTAACTACGCCGATGCCGTCGGGAAGGATCATGTCACCCTTGCCGATAACGTCATACATTTCGGGATTGTCGATACACATCTGTACGATCTCGGGATTTGGAGTGAACACAGAGGTCTGTACTCCGTCGTGGACGTTTTTTACCATACGGTCAACTGCTTCTTCAACAGTAACGTTATCAAACATCAGACCGCGAACATCAATCTTTTCTGACATAGCTTTTCTCACTTTTAAGATATTTTTATAAACAATAATGCACCGAGCAGAAAAGTCCGATGCATTGTTAGGGGATTATTACTTTGCGTTCTTGGAAAGGTAGTTAGCAACGTCACCAACTGTTACGAAGTTGCCGATAGCATTCTCATCGATCTCGATGTTATATCTTTCTTCGCAAAGAAGAGCAAGATCAGCAAGCTCAAGGGAGTTGATACCGAGATCGGCAATAAGCTCAGCCTCGGGAGTTACGTCATCAGCCTTAACCTGAAGCTCTTCAACGAGAATTTCTTTTATCTGTTCAAACATGGGGGATACCTCCAAAATAATACAAAATTCGTGAGTTCTTGAAAACTCATCATGTCTATTATAAATGGAAAAACATCCTATGTCAATAGTTAGAGGGAAATTTGATTCTGATAATTGTTCATTGGCACACAAGTAATATATATTTATGAAAAATACTTCAATTTGAGTAAAAAAATAATTAAATAAGTGTTGACATAATACTTTAAAAGTGGTATAATGTTGAAAGCCGCGTGGTTTAGGTCTTAAAAAACATAGTTTACCCAAACCAGCGAGTTCACAAAAAGAAAGTGAGGTGCTTTTCATGTTTGCAATTATTGAAACAGGCGGAAAGCAGTACAAGGTTAACGAAGGCGACGTTATCTTCGTTGAAAAGCTCGAAGTAGCTGAGGGTGACAAGATCACATTTGATCGTGTTCTTGCAGTATCCGATGCTGACGGAATCAAGGTTGGTGCTCCCGTTGTTGAGGGTGCTACCGTTACAGCTAATGTTGTAAAGAACGGCAAGGGTAAGAAGCTCTATGTCATGA
>CAYYRY010000134.1:0-5554 GCA_964474245.1 uncultured Ruminococcus sp.
TTGGGGATAGCAACGGTTACAACCTCAATGGACTCATCAGCGAGAAGCTCTTCTCTGGATGCGTATGCGTGAATTCCGCGAGACTCGGCAAGTGCGCATCTTTCTTCTTTAATGTCATAAATACCTGCAAGATTGGCAACGTCGCTCTTGAGCAGGTGTTCGGTGTGCCAGCCACCCATTCCGCCGTATCCGATAACAGCACAATTTTTCTTCATAAAGTCCTCCGTTCTGCCGCAATGAATTGACTGCGCGGCAAAAATAGATGATTAAACAGTGCGGATTTTCCTACTGTTTGCGTTTTTTTATTCGTTTTATAAATCTCGGAATATGGATATTTTCCCTTTAAGGCGAAAGTTATCCGCTATGATCAGTTCAATATAATTATATCAATTATTTTAAATAAGTCAAGGGAATACGAAAAAATATTTTCTGAGATGGGTATAATTATTCGTTGTTCCGTCTTGCACTTGCTGCTCTTTCGTGAACAAGTGCTTCAAGGCGTGCGAATTCTTCCTCGGTCACTCCGTAATCACCGACATACTTACCGTAGTTAGGCTCTGCGTGGTAGTCGCTTCCTCCCGTTGTAAGGATTCCGCGCTCCTTTGCAATGGCTCTGAGTGTCGCGGCATATTCCGCAGGAACCTCCTGATGACATACCTCAAGACCGTCAAGACCGTGGTCGATGAGATCCTTTACGATCTCAAGGTCCTTTTCAAGTGGGAATCTGCCTTCCTGATAGGGCAATACGTTATCTATCCAGCTTGGGTGAGCTATTACGGTTACGAGACCGACTTTATGACAGAGAGCTATGAATTCCTTGGCGTCGGGAGTGACAGCAAGCTGCTTTATCCAACCGCGGGGAGTGTAAAGCCTCATGGTGTGCATATGCTCGACCTTGGCGTAGAATTCATCATAGTCCACACCGAGCTTTTTTGCGATACATTTGACAATATGTCTCTCCGAGCCCTTGTCGTGCTTTTCCATGGGAGCGATGTCCACGTCGTACATGAAAGCCTCGTCAAAGCTCAGCTCATAGCCTGCATCGTTGAATCTCTTAAGCTCCTCTAATGTAACCTCGTTGTACCAGTCGTCAAAGTGACTAATCTCCTCTAGGAATCGGAACTCTCGCATACGGTCGTCCTCTCCGAACACGAGCATATGGAACTGCCCCTCGAGAACCCCGTCTTTGTTATAATAATTGACGGTTGCCTCGCATCCCGTGAAGGGAATATCGATACCCTGTGACACGGCGTACTCTCTCAGCTTTTCGATATTGGGGTGCACGGTATTGTGATCGGTCAAAACGATCCTTTTGAGACCGAAGCTCTTTGCGGTATTGACCACCTCAACGGGAGTTTCCTTGCCGTCTGACAGCATAGAGTGCATATGAAGGTCGATGGTATACTTGGGATTCACAATTATATCCTCCGTGGTTTTCTGAATATTGTCAATCTAATTTTATCATGCACGGGGGTTAATTTCAAGGGATTTGGTCAAATTTTTGTATGGATCGTGAATAATAAGGGGTATTTTGTTGACGGTTGGTTTTTCTGCGCACTTTCTCGAAAGTCTGACGGTCTATTTCCGGGTAGGGTATTCCATCCTTATTACCTCTAAAAAATTTACTGATACATTTATTATACCGTTACAAGCGCTATAAATCAACTGTAATCGGTAATTATATCGATATAATTACCGATAAAAATAGTATAAAATAATAGAAAAGCGAGGTGTTACAGATGGATCTGCAATTTATCAGAGAGCGAATTGGTGCTTTGAGAACTAAAAAGAACGTTTCTGAATACAGAATGAGTACCGATCTTGGGCATAGTAAAAGCTATATGCAAAGCATATCCTCCGGAAGGTCTGTGCCGTCGCTCGGTGAGTTTCTCTATATTTGCGAATACCTTGGTGTAACACCCATGGAGTTTTTCGACGAGGATATGGGGGAGCCTCAGATGGTTCACAGATTATGTGAGCTGACCCGAAATATGTCCGAGGCTGACCTGAAGGCATTGATCGGTATGGCTGAAAGGCTAAGCGATTAATAAAAATACGTAAAATGACGGTGACTCACAGATAGGTTACCGTCATTTTGATTGGGTTACGGCGATAGGGTACATTTATTCGTAAGTTTTCGATTTCTGTTTCTGCAATCTTCTTGACACTTGCTACGATTTATTGTAAAATTAAGAAAAGTTCAATAAAAAGAGGGGTAAATACTATGGATTTTTCAAGACTTGATGCACTTTTGGACAGATTTGTCAAATGGAAAATGCCGGGTAACGATTGTATCGTTATCAAGGACGGCAAGATCCTCCACAGATATTATTCGGGATATGCCGATATCGAGGCAGGGCGTAAGATGTGCGGTAACGAGACATACAATATGTGGTCCTGCTCCAAGCCCATCACCTGTGCGGCGGCACTGACTCTTCTTGAAAAGGGTGACATACTTCTTGCAGATCCCATTGAGAGGTATCTCCCTGAATTTGCTGACCGTGTGATCCTTACAAAGGATGAAAACGGTGAAGAAAAGCTTATTCCTGCAAAGAACAAGATAAGAATACGCGACCTTTTTACCATGAGTTCAGGATATTCATACGATATAGAGAAGGCGAATATCAAGGAAGTAAAGGAAAGAACCGGCGGCAGATGTCCTACCCGTGAGGTTATCAAGGCTTTTGCAAAAATGCCCCTCAACGAGGAGCCCGGAAGTGCTTGGAGCTACGGCATCAGCCACGATATTCTCGCCTGCCTCGTTGAAGTGGTTTCCGGAGAGAGATTTTCTTCATACGTAAAGCGTGTGATCTTTGATCCTCTGGGTATGGAGGACTCTACTTACAGCAATCCGTCTGCGGATATTATCGAGCGCATGGCACGACAGTACAACTATGACGACGACAAGGGAAAGCTTGTTCCCTCCGATAACAGCGTGCACTTTGTGTTCGGCACGGAATACGACAGCGGAGGCGCGGGACTTATTTCCTCCGTTAAGGATTACGGTAAGTTTGCCTACGCCATGGCAAATGGCGGTGTTGGACTTAACGGCGGTAAGATCCTCTCAAGGGGCACGATCGACCTTATGCGAGCTGATGCGATGGAGGGGAAGGTCATGAAGTACTTTGACTATATGCACCTTTACGGCTACAGCTACGGTCTCGGTGTGCGTACCATGGTGTCGCCCGCTGAGGGCGGTTCTCCCGGACCCGCAGGTGAATTCGGCTGGGCAGGTGCGGCAGGCGCTCACGTACTGATCGACCCTGACAACAACCTTGCGGCGTTCTACTGCCAGCATATGTTAAACAGTCAGGAGGAGTATTTTGCTCCCAGATTCAGAAACGTTGTGTATAGC
Organism: uncultured Ruminococcus sp.; assembly: GCA_964474245.1. Taxonomy (GTDB): domain Bacteria; phylum Bacillota; class Clostridia; order Oscillospirales; family CAG-272; genus RUG11130. The sequence goes on from CAYYRY010000134.1 coordinate 3,356, forward strand.
TGTATTGGGTAATTGAGTTAAACTGAAATAAGCGGCACTTTTCATGGTGAAAGGTGCCGCTTGTTTTCAGGTAACGTTTGAATTTTAACGAGGAGATCTGCAAGTGCTGCCCCTTAAAGTGTGTGTGTGCTTGATTTCAGAGCGCGGGCTTGGAATGAGTGAGTTGAACGGGTAAAAGTGAGTTGCGTCATACGTGTGCGTCTGCGACAGCTTCAAACGAGAAGCGGGCAGGAGAACAGGGCTTCTCTGAGCTTTTCGTATATACCGTTAAGCTCCTCAATTGGCAGGGGATTTTCACCCTTTCCGCATTCTAAGGTAAAGGCGGGACGATGAAGCTCCTTTATGTACCAATCCGTAAGACCGCCGTATGCCGCGCTTCCCACGGGCTCTGCCACACGGTATCCCGTCATATGGGATATGAGCCTTGCAATGGATGCACTGCGTGTGGCGTATTTGTCGCTGCCGGCACAGTAGATCTCCTCACCTTGAGTGTGAAGGGTAAGTACTAAGCCTATTTCAGCGGAATAGCGCAGAAGGGAAGCGAGAGAGGCGGTTTCCGGCTCGGACTCCGGAAGCTCTCCGGAGAATTTCGATCTTCCGCCACCCATGACACCAAAGCTTGCTTCAAGTGCCTTATATTCTTCAAAGCCTGCGTTGTAGTTGTGGTTCAGATCAACTCCGCGGGCATTTGCCTGCCACATTGTGAAATCCTCGCCGCCGTTCATTGAGATAAGCCTGTCACGGAGGATACAGTCTCCTGCGCCGTTGATCTGTATGTCGGCACCGTCAACGTTTAGCTGGGGGATCACGTGTATACAGCGTGCGCGGAACAGTCTTTGGATACTGATGCCGTAAATTTTATGTGTTGCTTCATATGCAAGGCAGTAGTCCTCGATGAAGCGGAGAAGTACAGCCGTGGTCAGCCATTCCATGCTGTGGTGGCATCCTACGTAAAGCACGCTTTTCCGCTTTCTGCCGCCCATGCCCAAGCTCACCATGGGTATACCTCTGCCGAGGACGGAGGTACCCATGTAGGAGATTTCTACAAAGGGATACCTTTCGCTGATGTGCTGCAGTGTCTCCATGAGAAATTTGTAATCAACGGGGCGATTTATGGGGGGTGGCGCTTGCTCTCCCTTGCAGGGGGGAACTGAACTGTGTTTTACCGTCATATTTATTACCGTGCCTTTCTTATTTTAATGTGAAATCACTTTGTAAAGTATATGACGTTGATCCAAAATAATTCATATGATACGGAAAAACTGTGTTTCTTTACTTGCTTATGGGGGGAATATGGTGTATAATAAAGAAAGAGCCGCTGTGCGGCAACACGATAAACATATGAAAGTGAGACAAAACTATGCTTAAAGGTATTAACAAGATCATATCCCCCGAGCTTCTTTGCGTGCTTGCAAAGATGGGACACGGCGACGAGATCGTTTTCTCAGACGGTAACTTCCCCGGTGAGAGCATCGGTGCCCAGAGTGGTGCGGTGGTGCTCCGCAGTGACGGAACGGGTGTACCCGAGCTTCTTGAGGCTGTACTTGAGCTCATTCCCCTTGATGCGTACGATAATAACGTATATCTCATGGACAAGACCGAGAAAGACCGTGATCTTAAGGTCGAGATATGGGATACATACCGTGATATCACATCAAAGCACACCGATAAGGATCTGGTATTCCTTGAAAGATTTGAGTTCTATGAGAGAGCTAAGAAGGCTTACGCCATAGTTGTAACAGGCGAAAGTGCTATTTATGCCAACGTTATCCTTAAGAAGGGCGTTGTTAAGTAATTATCGGAGGCGTTAGCGTGAGTGAGAAGGACGAGATCATTGCGTTGCAGCTTGATCTGATCAAGCAGATGACAGAACGTAATATCAGACGCATCAGCGATGATATTTGGGGTGCTGCGAGAGAAAAAAGTGACCCTGCAGTAAAGAAGGATAACAGAGACGGGGAGAAGTCACGTGAAAACATAAAGCCTGAGACTCCCGAGACGAAGGCTGCAAGCGGGACTCCCGGAAAAACTCCTTCAAAGGATAACGAGGAGGTGACCCCTCCCGAAAATTTGGATGATCTTCTCGCTGAGCTTGATTCTTACATCGGTCTCGGTGCGGTGAAAGGCGAGGTCAAATCCCTTGTAAACGTTGCGAAGGTTTATAAGCTGAGACGGGAGAATTCTCTGCCCGTTGACGAG